>PGTJ01000036.1 GCA_002794515.1 Phototrophicales bacterium | reverse complement strand
CGTTTGGTGATGCAATGTTGATTTTATAATTGACCTTTTGGCGGGAATATCCTATAATTCACGCTCGCATTAGATGCAATTTATGGTTATTCGTCTGGCAGAAATGCCCTTCTTCCCCGTTTATCTGCCCGCAATGCGTTGCGTTAACGGAGAAAAAGCGAAGATTGGAGCAAGGTGAATGTACGCAATTATACGCTCTGGAGGACGGCAATATCGTGCCGAAGTTGGCAAGACGATAGATGTCGAAAAACTTCCTTATCAAGAAAATGAAAGTTTTGTGATTGATGATGTGTTGTTGATCGGTGATGATGATAAAACGGTCATCGGTCAGCCCTGTGTTGAAGGTGCAAAAGTGAAAGCGACAGTGGTCTCGCAATTCAAAGGCAAAAAAGTGGTTGTGTTCCGCTATCGCCAACGCACCAATTACCGCCGTAAAACAGGGCATCGTCAACAATATACACGCCTTCATGTGGATGAAATTACAGTCGGTTAATTGTTAGAAGATAGAGGTGAACAATGGCTCACAAAAAAGGTGGCGGTTCGAGTAATAACGGACGCGATAGTAATGCACAGCGACTTGGCGTAAAACGCTTCGGCGGGCAATTGGTCAAAGCAGGCGAAATTCTCGTCCGTCAACGTGGCACATACTTTCACGCAGGTGAGAATGTTGGTGTCGGTAAAGACCACACACTATTTGCCAAAATACAAGGTGTTGTGGTGTTTGAACGGATGCGTGGACGCAATGGTCAACAACGGATTAGTGTCTACGAAAAGCCACAAGAAGTTGTTGCACCTGCTACAGGTGACTAATTATTAAGTATCGCTTGGGGGGCGAATTTGCTCCCCGTTTCAATTGATTATCTATTTATCCAGCTATCACGCCACTCGACTTCAGCTCAGAGCCGTGATAAAGCCTAGAGGAGCTACATAAAATGAAAGATGGAATTCATCCAAAGTGGTATTCAGAAGCCACTGTGATCTGTGCCTGTGGCAATACATGGAAAACAGGGGCGACAATCCCCGAAATCAAAACAGATATTTGCTCGGCTTGTCATCCGTTTTATACAGGTGAACAACGTATCGTAGATACTGAAGGTCAAGTTGATCGCTTTATGCGTCGTTTACAAGTGCGCGATAACAAACGTGCCGAATTTGAAGCACGCGAAGCATCAAAAACGCCAATGGAATTGCCTTTGGCTGAATTGGGCTTGACCAAACGCGCAACTGAAATTTTGGCGCAAAATAACATCATCACAGTCGCCGATTTCCTCAAAAAACTGGAAGCTGGCGAAGAAGAAAGCCTGCTTGAATTGCCCGGTGTCGGTCATAAAACCGTCATGGACATCAAGAAAAATCTGCGTTCTCGCGGTTACGAAGTCCCCACAATCAAAGCCGAATAAAACACCATGACACATCGTATTGGACAGATAGAAATCATCTGTGGCAGTATGTTTTGTGGCAAAACAGAAGAACTCATCAGACGTACACGGCGGGCAATCATTGCCCGCCAGCGCGTTCTGGTGTTTAAGCCTGCTATAGATGACCGTTATAGCATCGAACATGTCACCAGCCACAACGGACAGAATATCGCAGCCATCTCTATCGAACAATCAGCAACCATTTTAGAAATGATGAGTGATGATGTCACTGTTGTTGCTATTGATGAAGCACAATTTTTTGATGCTGGTTTGGTAGATGTGGTCGAGACATTAGCTAACCGCGATATTCGGGTGATTATCGCAGGACTAGATATGGATTTTCGGGGTGAACCGTTTGGGATTATGCCACAGCTCATCAGTCGTGCCGAAGAAGTCACCAAACTTCATGCCATTTGTGTGGTGTGTGGTGAACCTGCTACCCGTACCCAACGCCTGATTAACGGGCAACCCGCTCGCTATGATGATCCTATCATCTTAGTTGGTGCATCTGAATCATACGAAGCCCGTTGCCGTAAACATCATATTGTGATTAAATAAAGCATTGATTGATTATGCAATTATGATGAATGTCATATGGCGTAATCAATCATCGTTCATTACAATTGTTAAGGGACGTATTGTTAGCGTCATTCAATCGTTGGTCGAGTAATGAAAGGATTATATTGTATGAGTGTGTCTGCCGCGCCGATGCCCGTACGGTCTGTTGACCAAAGTCGTTTTTGGTTAAGAGACAAGCGATGGGATTTGATGTTCATTACCGCGAGTGTCATTTTTGTGCCGATTCCTTACCTCGTATATTTGTTACTGAGTAGCGGTGGAATGGATCAACATGTAGCGCGTAATGCTGTGAATGCGTTTGTCGGAATCGCTATTGGTGGACCTCACATGATGTCTACCTTTCTGCGTACAGGACTAGATGCCAATTTCAAACAACGGTATCCAATGCTCCTTCGTTCTTCTATTATCATTCCAGTGGTCGTTGTGTCGCTGGCATTTCTCAACTTGACCTTGTTGCTCACAGTGTTTTTCTTTTGGGCGGCGCTTCATGTGTTACATCAAGTGACCTATATCGTTGAATTATATAACCACAAAGAGACGCATCTTGTCCGTAAATCGGCGGTGTCGTTGTATGCGCGTCTCGTGGATTATGCCGTCATCCTCACCTGCCTGTTCCCGCTTGCCGCCTTCAAGATTAGTCAGGGTGCTTTTGAGATTGGGACGAATGACCTCACGGCTGTCATTCCCGATTTCTTCCAAGCCGATTGGTTCTTCTATATGATGGCGGGTGTGTTTGGTGTAGCTTTGGTGGCTTATATTGCCAAGACGTATCAAGAATATCGTGGTGGGTATCTTAATCTTCCAAAAACCATCTTCATCTCGTTTACCGTTGCTGTTGCTTTCACCATGCCCGCCCTCGAAAATTTGGATACAGCATTTCAGGGTCTGAATACATGGCATTCGTTCCAATACCTTGCCATCACCTTCTACATCATCAAAATCAAAGAACAACATGGCAAACTTGATGGTGTCGCCCCATTGGTGAAACGATTTGCTCAAGCCACAAAAGATTCGCGCGGGTTATATTTGCTCAGCACCATCATGCTGGTCGGCTCTTTGGTGATTTTTGCCCTCGTGTTCCTCTTGGCACATATCATCACCCCCAACCCCGCATTGCTAAATCAAAACATCCCACTCGACCAAGCAATTATCAATTGGCGTTTTGATGTGGCGTATTACACAGCTATTTTGTCATTTTTGTGGATTCACTACTATCACGATCACTTCCTCTTCACTGATTTTGAAGTCTTAGAGGATGCTTATTAATCAACACACAGAGGGCGCATGTTTGAATATGCGCCCTTTTATTTTTATTTTATGGCACGATAAACTCGCTCACCCATTGCATCGGGTCTACCGATACCCCATTGAGCCATAATTCCCAATGCAGATGTGCGCCTGTGGCACGTCCTGTGTTGCCGACAGTGCCGATAACCTGCCCGACACGCACCATATCACCTAAATTCACATAACGCTCGCTTAAGTGTGAATAATTGGTATATACACCCCACCCATGATCAATGACGACAGAAATTCCACGAATATTCAGCACATCCGCCAAAACCACCTGACCCGCCTGTGCCGCCAAGACAGGAGACCCCGTTGCACCTGCAAAATCTGCCCCATTGTGATAGCGGTCAAACGCGCCACCATTATACGCACGGCGTGTGCCGAATGGCGAATTCATCACGGCGGCGGCGGGCAGGCTCATCGCCCCTGTGAAATATCGTTGCATCGTCACTCGTGATGTGACACGGCTCAGGATTGCCATTTCGTTTTGTTCAATACCAACATTCAATAAATCTAATCGATCGGCGGGTAATGTGATATATTGACTACCATACCCGCCTGCACGCACCTGCACATTCAATTGCAAATTGACAATATCACCAGCCGATGGTGTGATGCTCAAATTTAATGGATATATGCCTGTTTCGGTGTAAATGGGTATTGGGATGAGGATGAGGGTTAATAGACCATTGTCTTGGGAAATTGGTGTAAATGGTCTATCTAAAAACGATCCTGTTACCGTGACGGGCATGGTTGTCCGTATGGATAACCGCCCAGAACGCCCTTCCGTTAATGTAAGCGGAAACATATCTAACGATTGCACCAATGGTGGTAAATCACTTGCAGACCCGACTTGCGTGATGATGACTGGTATGACCAATTGTTGACCAGCGAAGATGATCGCCCCGCGTGCCAATCCATTGGCTTGTTCAATAGCCGAAATGGTCGTGCCATATTGTTGGGCTATCCGATAGAGGGTATCGCCACGCACAACAGTATGTATCACCCGATTTTCAGTTGATGATGGATTAACTTGTGTAATTAGCCCCACATCAACGACTGTTTGGGGTGTCGTTATGTTATTGGAAGCAATTTGCAACACCTGCCCAATATATAACGCATTGGGGTTGCTGAGGTTGTTCAATGCGACTAACGACTCGGTCGTCATACCATATAACTGGGCAATGCGTGATACGGTTTCGCCCGCTCGTACAATGTGTGTCTGTGGTGTTTCTGTTGGCATTGGCACAACATGGATAGATGGAATAATCAATCGTTGCCCCACAAAAATACTGCCTGTATTGGTGATTCCATTAGCACTTGCGATTTGCTCAACAGTTAATCCATAGCGTAGGGCGATACGATACAAATTTTCACCCCGTTGCACAACATGGATGATGACATCCTCTGGGGGAGTTGGTGTTTCATTTTGACCATAAACAGAGGAGATAATGACAAACAGAATGCCCATAAAAATGGGCAAAAACCATTTTTTCATGCGTTATCAAGCACTTTCAGAAAAATCTAACACATCGCCTATAGCCACTTTGTCGAGGATAGATGGTCTGGCTTCGATATAATATTGTGCGGGTTTGCTCGGTGCATACATGGGTCGCCATGGCTTGGCGAGTTTTTTATCGACCACACGTCCATCAGCATCCAGCCATATCACACCAATGCTGAAAAACATAAAGAACATGTGAATGGCACTTTGCGAAATACTCGGTTTGCCCGTCACAAATAACACACCTTGGTCATCTGGCAAATTGAATACAAATTGCAATCCACGCAAATGACACCAAAATGAGGCGCACCACTTGGCACGCCTCAGAATAATCTCGTTTGTTTGTGCATGACGCACCACACGCCACTTTGCGCTCATGGCAAGTTTATCACCTGTCCAACATATATCAAATTGCGATTGGTGATACTTGGATTGACACGGAGCAAATCGGCAACTGTCAAGTTAAAGCGCACGGCGATCCGATAGAGTGTATCCCCATAATTCACAGTATATGTCCTGCTCGCCACAGGTGGTTGAGGAGGTTGTGGTGTAGCGGTGACAACGACCACAATCACCGTATTGGGTTGGCTGATTGCACCACCAGTCGGTGGGATAATCAATACCTGTCCAACAAAAATCCGATTAGGATTGGTGATGCCATTCAGTCGTGCAAAGGCTTCAACGGTGGTATTAAAACGTGTTGCGATGCGCCCTAATGTATCTCCCCGTTGGACGGTATAGGTGCTGGTCGGAATATTATTATCATTAGGCGGAACAGGAATAATGCCAATTTCAGTTGTTGCCGTGGCGGTGGGTGTAATGGTTGGTGTGAAGGTGGCGGTAGGTGTTGTTGTGGCTGGCGGTGGAATACGCACAGGAATAGCCAATTCTTCACCAACATAGATTAAAAATTTATCGTCTAAACCATTGGCGGCGGCGATAGCTTCGATGCTACTGCCATACAATACTGCTAAACGTCCAACAGTATCACCACGACGTACAATATGTGCTAGTGTGTTGGGGAATTCAGCGTTGAATGCACCACCAATCGGCGCACGAGTACCCGCGGGGCGTGGTGTATTGGTTGCTAACGCATCGGCATTTGGTGTATTGGTCGGCGCAACCGATTGCGGTGTATTGGTCGGAACATCAGTATTAGTTGGGATGACTTGTACAGGGGTATTTGTTGGGATGATAACCCCTTCAGGTGTGGGTGTGGGGTCGCCAACGATGGGTGTATTGGTGGGCAATGGTGTATTGGTCGGGAGATCGGTATTGGTTGGTATTGGCGTAACCGTTGGCACATCGGTGTTGGTTGGTGCAGGGCTATTTGTGGGAATCACAATCGCCCCTTCTGATGTTGGTGTGGGGTCGCCGATGGTTGCCTCTGTATTGGTTGGCGCAGGGGTGTTGGTTGCAATAACGGGTACAGATGTTGTTGGCACATCCGTTACGATACCCTGATCAAGGCTAATCGTCAACGAGGCATCATCTAAATAAATGAAATTATTCGCCTGTGGAAAGCCGATTTGTGTCCGTACCCAAACAGTAATCGTTCCACTGGCGGCACGGGCGCTGATGCTATATTGCCGATACGCATCATATTGTTCAACGGGTACAGACCATACGATATTGTTGCTATTGGGGTCTGTCCCGCCTAATGGGTCGATGCCGACTTGTACCGTGATACCGCCCGGATTGGCGCTTAATTGGCGCGATTCTTCATCGTCAAAATCATTCGACCACACATAGGCATAAATGCTGAAAAGATATTCGATATTGGGTGATATGCCTGATACCGATTGATATACCCCGCCATCGTGTGTCAGCCATGTACTGAACAATAACTGGGCATTATCTCCGCTACGGATGCGTGTTGTATCTGGAGCAGTGCCTCTATATTGGGGTTGGGCATTACGGAATGTTTCCATATTTTCGGTGCGTGGATTATACCAAGGTGTCCATCCTTGTGCGACCAACATGTCGGGATTTCCCGGTATCGTCACATATGGATCTTCAAATCCCGGGTTGGAGAGTAAGTTGGTCTCTTGTGCGAACACGCTCAAACTCGTAACAAATAAAATCAAGCATAACCAAAATAATGCTTTGGCAAGATCTGATTTGGCAAATTTCATCATTGTTTCCCCCATACTGGGTTACACCAATCGTGTATGTAATTTGATAAACAACATGCCCATAAGTATAACTGATTGACACATTCCACGCCACAAGGAAGCACAATTTAATCGGCTATTTTCTAAATTTAGGACAATCGTTACAATGAAGATAGGACTTATTACCTTATTCAGAAGAAAAAATTGTGAAATTATACGAATATCAAGCAAAAGAATTACTCCATAAATTTGGGGTGAATATCCCTAAAAATTATCTCATCACGGATGTACATCAAATCGAACAGTTTGATGCACCGTTCAATTATCCAATATATATCAAGGGGCAAGTCTTGGCGGGTGGTCGTGCCAAATATAATCTTATCAAAGAGGCAAATTCACTTGAAGAAGTTCGCCATATGGTTATGACTATGCTCAACACAACCGTAGATGGGTTATTCGTGCCAAGTGTGTTGCTCGAAGATAAAGTCATCGGTGATAACTTGTATTACATGAGCATCGTCAATGATAGGAATGCTCGCAAACCTGTTCTTGTCGCATCATTGCAATCGGGTGGTGATATAGAAGAATTTGCTAAAAGTCACCCACAGCAAGTCGCCAAGCAATTGATTAACCCACTCACAGGGTTACATTCCTATCAAGCACTTTCGGTTGCCGATGAACTTAATTTGCCCCGACACTTGTGGCGTGCATTTGATGAACTTGCTCAGGCAATGTATCGGTGTTATGTGCATTATGATGCGACATTGGTCGAGATTAACCCGATTGCCTATACCCATGAATATGGCTTTATCGCGGTCGATGCAAAAATGAAGGTGGATGATAATGCTCTCTATCGGCAACCAGATATTTTGTCGTGGCAACATATCTTACACATGAGTGACACCGAAAAATTGGCATTAGAAGCAGGTGTTAGTTATGTCAAGCTCGATGGTCAAATTGCTTGTGTCGTGAATGGCGCGGCATTAGCCATGACCATCATGGATATGACCTATTCTCATGGCGATGCCAATATCACTCCTGCCTGTTTTTTGGATATTGGTGGTGGTGCAGATGCCGATAGAGTTGTGAAGGCGCTCAAAATCGCTTTTTCAGACGAGAATGTCAAGGCGGTTATTTGTAGCATCTTTGGTGGGATGACGCGCTGTGATGAGATTGCCACAGGCATTGTGCAAGCCTATCGGTTACTGAACCCCAATATCAAAACGATTATCAAGCTACAAGGCACAAATGCCCTGCTCGGCTGGGAAATTATTCAAAATGCCAATATTGGCAATTTACAGATGGCAATGTCACTCGGCGAGGCAGTTAAATTAGCAGTAGATGCAGTCGGGGGGATGCTATCATGAGTTTATTTATTAATGCTAGCACACGCCTGATTGTGCAAGGAATTACGGGCAAACACGGTTCATTTCATACACAAGAGATGCTGAAATATGGCACAATGGTTGTTGGTGGCGTGACACATGGGCGCGGTGGCGAATGGGTACATGGTGTGCCTGTTTTCGATTCGGTCAAAGCGGCTATGTATGCTACAGATGCCAATACATCCGTCATTTTTGTGCCACCACGCTTTGCTACCGATGCTATTTTCGAGGCGATAGATGCCCAAGTTCCGCTCATTGTATGTATTACAGAGGGCATACCTGTATACGATATGATGCGCGTTTATGCCTACCTACAGACCAGCAACAGTCGCCTTATTGGACCGAATTGCCCTGGCATTATCACCCCGCCTAATGCTAAAGTGGGTATCATCCCCAGTGAGATTGTTCGTCCGGGTAACATCGGCATTGTCTCGAAAAGTGGCGCTCTCACTTATGAAGTGATGCAAAGCCTGTTTCAGGCAGGGTTTGGTGTTAGTACATGTGTCGGCGTTGGTGCAGACCCAATTTTAGGGACGAGCATGGTAGAGGTTTTAGAAGCATTTGATGATGACCCAGAGACCGAAAAAGTTATATTATTAGGCGAAATTGGCGGGCGGGCAGAAATTCGTGCCGCCGAATATATCCAACGCTATATGACCAAGCCTGTGGTCGGATTTATCGCAGGAAAAACTGCACCTAATGGTGTTCGCATGGGTCATGCGGGGGCGATTGTTGAAGATGGTGATAGCACCGCCATTGCTAAAATTCAGGCATTAACCAGAGCAGGTGCGCGCATTGCAGAACAGCCCGAACATATCGCCGATTTGCTCCGTTAAACGATGGTGATGGTGCTAATTCGCACCCAACCCGTTCGCCCATCAGGTAATTCAATTTTCGCCCATATCCCGCTCTGTTCCAAAACGCGCATTTCTGCACCTTCTGATATGCTGAACATGGCAAAATAATCTATCCCCGCACCACTGAAGACTTCGGTTGTACTGGATGTAAGAATTGCCAACGGGCGACTTGTCTCTAAAGACACACGACTAATGGTGAGTATCAGCAAAGCACAGGCAACACATACTATCACAATGAGTGGATAGCGTAAAAATCTCCGATAGGCATTATTTCGCCAGAAGATGATGCCTATCAACCACATGAATGACCACAACAGGATAGCGAATAGTTCCAATTCCCATCGGGTGAATAAACTTGTCAATTGGGCGATTTGTACCCACAAGCTACTTTCTTCGGTGTATCTATCGGGACGTAACGCCCGAATTGTGGCAATCCGATGGGCAATATCACCATCACGCGGATTTAGGCGATAAGCACGGTGATAATTCACCAACGCCTCACCCCATTCACCGATTTGTGAATAGGCTTGTCCCAGATTGAAGTATATCGCATAACTGATTTCGCCGTATTGACTGCTAGCGATTATAGCTTCATACAATTCGATTGCCCGCAAAAAATCACCGCTTAAATATGCAGAATCGGCATCATCGGAATATGTATCTTGACCATATGTGATACCCACCATAAGCCAAACGGTTAACCCTAAAAAAATCAATTTCATGATGATTATTCCCAAGATTTTTCGAGTATAGATAAAATCTGTTCCATTTCTGTAAATACAGGGGCAAAATCGTAACGAACCCCCTCTGGCAAATATAAAGCCCCCTCTATTTGAGATAATAATGCCTCGATTCGCTTAAGATGGTCGATGTTCGGAATGTATTCATGCAAATTATTTGAGACAATTTTGGGCGTGGTATTATGTTTATCCGCAATATACGCATAAATGACAGCACTCATTTTAGCGGATGTTGGTTGATGATATATCCCTTTTAGTCGCTTTCTGGCGCGAGCCAATGCCTTTTTGTAACGCATCTGTGCATCATGCTTCACTTTTCGCTTGCGATACCCCGCTATCATAACCATGCTCATAGTGATTAGGGGCATTATCACCCATCCAATGCGCCACCAATCTCCACGCAACCATAGGGCATTGGGTGCATCTGCTTTAAGGGGCAACTGATTAATTATGTTGGATTGGAATGTGGATAAGCGCACATCTCCGTTATTACTGGGCGAAATGTCTAATGTGAATGATGGTGTCGATAGCACCATATACTCGGCAAGATTTGGATCAAAATATGCCCATTGGATAGGTTGGATGATATATGTGCCAATCGTTGCGGGGATGACCACCCATTCAAATCGCTTGATGCCCAATGGCAAGCCGATATTCGGTTGAATGTAACGGGGCGACTGTGCAGATATGCGCCAGTCATCTGGAAAATTGAGTTCTGGCGGGATGATAGTATCCAATATGCCTACACCTTGTATATCTATGGTAAAGCGAAACGGATTGCCCAATGTGAGCAATGTCGCATCAAAATTGGCGCTCATCACAAATTCGCCCACTGCGCCCAAAAAGCTATCGGGCGCGTTACTGGGTAATGCGCGTACTGACAGGTTTAATCTGGCAGATGAAATTATCTGCTGCGACCGAAATACATCGCCTATTACAACTAATCTTGTCTCGTCAATCCATATATCACCTGCGCGTAATGGCGCGATATTGATTTGTATTTCGCTGACAAAATATTGATTATCGCCGATATTGCGAATGATTGTTGGTAATGTGTTCGCTTCACCAATCCAAAATCCTTCAAAATTGGGGAATTGCAAGGTGATATGATTTTGGTTGATTGTATAGTAGCGAATGACATAGGTGATTTGCTCACCGACAAATGGATTGGTGTTGTTCACCAATACTTCAATGAAATAATCGCTGTCGCCTGTGAATGGCTGTGATATGCTGATATGGGTTGTGAATAACAAAAAAAGCCAAAACCAACGCATGGTGTATCACCAATCCTTTTCGGGCAGTTGCACATCGGTGGCTTGTGGGATGCGCCCGATGGCTTGTTCTTCGAGTCGTAGTCGATCAAGCAAGTTTTCTGCTTCATCGACAGACATAACACCCACAGGTTCTTGTGTGGGTATGATTTCGATGATGTCGCCACCTGCTTGTTCGTCAATCGGGGTATCACCATTCATATCAGGTGGTGAAGTTGGTGTGGGTGAAGAACTGGGTTGTGATGTCGGTGTCGGTGTAGATTGCACCGCACGGCGCAATGCGAGTTCGAGGTTATAACGGGCATTATCGGCTTGTGGATTGAGGCGTAATGCTTGTTGATAGGCTGATATGGCGCGGTTATATTCACCAATGCCATAATACAGATTGCCCAAATTATAATATGCCCGCCATACCGTGTTATCATCACCTCTGCGGATGGTCTGTAACAAGGCTAGTTCCGCTTTTGACCAATCATTTTGCTTAATGAGCAAATGGGCATAATTAAAATATGGCAGTGGCTCATCAGGCGCAAGGATTTGTGCTTTCAAAAAATTGGCTTGTGCATTGCGCCACTGTCCTGCTTGTGTATCGGTAATCGCCGTGTTGTTATACTGTGCAAGGCGATTCGCCTCACCATAAACCCAGGTGATACACAAAATGATAAACATACCAATCAACCATATCGGACGAATTTTCATGCCACACCCCGTTTTGTTTGTGGGATAAAGGCTTCAATGAGCAAAAAGGCGAGCGCTAACATCACAAATAGGTTAAATCGTTCTGCTCGTTGGTTTTGGATTTGAACTTCCACCTGTTTATCAAGGAACTCACGAATTTTTTCGGTGAACATGGTGGTTTCTTCGCCGATGATACCCGCACGCTGATACACACCATTTGTCATCTGTGCAATTTGCATCAGGATATTTTCTTCCAGACGGGTGATGACGATATTCCCAAAAGCATCTGTGCGTGACCCGATTATCATCCCCATATCATCTCTGAGCGGGATTTCTGTGCCTGTGGGTGTGCCAAGCCCAATAGTATGGATGATAATCCCCATATCCCGTGCTTGTTGGGCGGGTATTAATGGATTTCCGATGTGGTTTTCGCCATCGCTGAGGATAATCATGATGGTTTGTTGGGTAATTCGTTCATCGCGCAACTGCAATGCGACATGGATAGCATCCTCTAATGCCGTACCTTGTCGTGTGATAGATTGGGTGCTGATCGCATTCAAGAAGGTGATAGCCGTACGTTTATCAGTTGTGAGGGGCAATTGAACATACGCTTCGTTGGCAAAAATCACCATTCCGAACTGCACAGGGGGCAATTTTTTGATTAAATCGGCAATGATCAGTTTTGCGCGTTCTAAACGGCTGGGTAAAATATCTTGTGCATCCATGCTGTTGCTAATATCCAAAATGAATATCACCGCCGTGCCTTCAGCTCGCACCACGTCACTGGATACACCCCATGTTGGGCGGGCAAAGGCGATGATGATCATCCCCAATGACAAGAGCCATATACCCAGTTTGATAGACTGCTTCATCTGATGTCGATTAGATAGTTGTGCCGTTTTGTCACCGAATTGTGCTAATCGTTTTTGTGCCACATGGTCACGCCACGCCAAAAATATGCCAAGTGGCGGTAAAATCATCAATAACCATAAATGATAGGGTGCTAAAAATGACATCGCATCATCCCTATGACGTATATTGAAAGATGGTATAGCGAAGCAATTGGGCGATAATCATCAAGATAAGTGCGGGCAGTAACAGATAATCTGCCATATCGCGCCATTGCACCGTGATTTGGCGTTCGGTATCTGACCGTTCTAGGCGGTTGATACGGTCATAAATCATACCAAGTCCATCGGTATCTTCTGCACGGTAATACAAGCCATTGGTGATTGTCGCAATTTGTGATAATGTCTGTTCATCCAAATCGCTGGTGCTATCCGCTTTGCCCATGCCAATGGCATAAACTCGTATGCCAAGTGCGCGTGTGGCTAATGCCACTTGAATCGGGTCTATGCCCGCATTATTCGCTCCATCGGTGAGCAATATGACCACTTTACTGGGCGATTCACTGGCGCGGAGCATATTCACAGCGCTGGCGAGACCGATGCCAATCGCTGTGCCATCTTGTTGCCCTGACAATTGCGATACAAGGCGAATTTCATCTAATAATTGTAACAGCACAGGATAATCGAGTGTGAGTGGTGCTTGATGAAAGGCATTGCGGGCGAATATGACCAAGCCAATGCGATCGAATTGGCGCTGATTGATGAATTCCCCCATGACGCGCTTTGCCGCTTCTAGCCGATTTTGGGGTGCAAAATCGGGCGCTGACATGCTCTCGCTTATATCCACCGCCAGCACAATCGCCACACCTTGCCCACGTATGACTTCGCGGATATTGCCGATTTGTGGGCGAGCCAACACGATAATAAAGATAATCACCACGATGATTATCAACAAAAAGGGACTGCGGTGTAATCGTACCCGCCAACTGTTGGATATTCGACCTATCAGGCGAATATCAGGATATAACAATGACGCTGGTTGTGGTAAGAACTTCTGACGATGGTTAATCCACAACCATAAAGCAAAAATCGGCAAAAATCCTAAAAAGATCGGTTCTGCAAACCGAAATTCGTTCATGCTTGTTCCCCCATATGCACATTTTGCGCCCATGCTTTTATCATAGGGATGAGTTTTTCTGGGGGATGTGCAATGTTTGTCGTGGAAAATTTGCCGACTGTGAGGT
>PGTJ01000772.1 GCA_002794515.1 Phototrophicales bacterium | reverse complement strand
TCTGTTTGAGCAATTCGCGTTCTGTGTCATCTTTGAGCGATGATTCCAGCGAATGTAATTTGGCGCGATATTTGCGTTGAGCCTCTTGTATGGCGAGTCTGACGGGAATTTTGGCGGCATTATAAGCATTTTCGCCAACAGGTGCGCCATAAAATGCCACTAGCGCTTTGCTGATGCCATCTACGGGCTTCCACCCTGTGAGATGTTCAATAGGATACACACTGTAAGCCTCGACACGTCCATCATTTTCGACAATGCCCGCTTGCCAATCGCGCCTACGTAATGGATCTAAGACCATCTCGAGGGCGGTGAATAAATCACCTGCATCGGCAGAGCTGGCTTTTTGTTTGGGGTCATCACCAGCACGATACACAATCTCACGCGCCAGCAACGGACTCATACC
>PGTJ01000429.1 GCA_002794515.1 Phototrophicales bacterium | reverse complement strand
GAACCAGATTATTCATCACTCCATTGGGCCTATCGATTATATTGTGGTCTAATTAACCCATGTATGTATGATAACAATATGGATAAGATAATTATGCCCATGATTGAAGCAGTACGTGTGACCAAAGCCTTACATCTGGGGAAGAGTACGATCCATGCCCTGCGCGGTGTCGATTTGACGATAGACCGTGGCGAGATGGTCGCCATTGTCGGACCATCGGGCAGTGGCAAAAGCACCCTGTTGGGCATTTTGGGGGGATTAGATAAACCCACATCAGGCACAATCCGCATTGATGGGGTGGATGTCACCCATCTGAACGAAGACCAATTGACCGAATTGCGGAACGAAAAAATCGGCTTCATCTTTCAATTTTTCAACCTCATCCCCACCCTGACAGCCCTCGAAAATGTGGCATTGCCCATGCAATTCGCCAAAAGGCGGGTATCTAACCCCAACAAACGGGCAAAAGAATTGTTGAATATCTTCGGATTATCCGACCGCCTCAATCACCGCCCGTTTGAACTGTCGGGCGGGCAACAACAACGGGTGGCAATCGCCCGCGCCTTGGCAAATAATCCGCCCATCCTGCTGGCAGATGAGCCAACAGGCAACCTCGACCAAGAATCGGGGGCAACCGTCATCCAAGCCCTAAAAGATATTCACCACAATGCCCAGACAACCATCATCATCGTCACACATGATACCAACCTGAGCAATCTGGCGAATCGGGTGTTTCATTTGGTCGATGGACAAATTTTAGAAAACATCACCCCAATCACGTAATCATGTGTTATCATATAGGGATAAATTCATCGAACAGCATAAGGATAACACAATGCAGGCAGATTTTATCCTTGATTATGATGTGTTAAAAATCAACACGGCACAAAAAATATACCTCATGGCGCGTGTCGTATCTGGCGCGGCGGTGCATGAGCAAAAACGCCGTCCACTGAATTTGAGCCTCGTGGTGGATAGAAGTGGCTCTATGGCGGGGGATAAGATCGATTATACCCGTCAGGCGGCACAATTTTTGGTACAAAATTTA
Source organism: Phototrophicales bacterium (assembly GCA_002794515.1). Lineage (GTDB taxonomy): Bacteria > Chloroflexota > Anaerolineae > Aggregatilineales > Phototrophicaceae. The sequence goes on along the minus strand of PGTJ01000429.1, from coordinate 1,011 downwards.
GGTGTGAATGATACCCTCTCGATTGTCTTGTATAACGATACGGTCGAGACATTGCTCATGCCCGAAAAAGTGCAACGGAAAGATGCGATCAGCCAAAAAATTGCCGAGATTAAACCCAGTGGCACAACCAACTTGAGCAGTGGTTGGCTGGAGGGGTGTAAATTGGTGGCACAAAATTTAGATAAGCCCAGTGTCAATCGTGTTATCCTGATGAGCGATGGATTGGCGAATCGCGGTGTCACCGACAAGGCGCAATTGGTCAATATGGCACAACAAAAATTCAGCGAAGGAGTCTCGACCACCACGATGGGCTTGGGGACAGATTTCAACGAAGATTTGATGATGGAGATGGCGAGCGCGGGCGGTGGCGCATTTTATTTCATCGAAAGTCCAGAGGTCACACCCCAAATTTTCAAAGAAGAATTACAAGGCTTGCTCAATGTGGTGGCGCAAAATTTAGTCATCAGCGTATTGCCAACCAGTGGGGTGAATATCGTTGGGCAACTCAATGCCTATGCTATGAAATTTGATGGCGCATATACCACCTTTAGGCTTGGTGATGTGTTCGCCGAAGAGATCAAGGCGCTGGTACTCGAAATCACCCTACCCCCCTATCCCGAAGGCACACACAAAATTGTCACCTTGCGTTTTGAATATGACGAACTGCGCGAGAACAACACGACCCAACATCAACTCATCGAATTGCCAGTGTATATTCGCGCCACCAACCAACCCAATGCGATTGTCGTCAAAAATCCGACTGTGAATCAAAATGTGTTGTTGCTCCAAGCCGCCAATGCACGCAAAACGGCGGTGCAATTGGCAGATAAAGGCGCATTCAGCGAGGCATCTCAAATTTTGCGTAATGCCGCCAACCTGATCGATGCCCAAAATGATGATAACCCCAAATTGCTCGAAGAACGCAACGCGCTCATGCAACAAGCCTCTGAACTGGAAAAAGGCGAGAGTGGTTATGATGTCTATAGCCGTAAAACCATGTCGTCACAATCG
>PGTJ01000379.1 GCA_002794515.1 Phototrophicales bacterium | reverse complement strand
GTACTATAAAGCACAATCAAAAATTAAACCGTTTGGCGATTCCATCAAGATGGTCATGGAGACGCTCAAAGTCCGTCGTAATTGGAAACAGGGGGTATATCATGAGCAAAAAGCGTGAACCCAAAACTGCCGAATTGACCCTCGAATGGGGCAAATATCCACACTATAAGCACATTGTCGGATTAGATGAAGCGGGTCGGGGTGCATGGGCGGGTGCATTGGTGGTGGGCGCGGTGGCGTTGCCGTTGGCGCTGGGCGAAGAAACATTGCGACTCGAATTGGCTGGTGTGCGCGATAGCAAAGAGATGACGCGCCTCAGTCGTGAGCGACTCGTCAAAAAAATCACCGATATGGCAGATGCCTGGGGGGTTGGCGTGGTCGAGCATCATGAGGTGGATGAACTCAAATTGACAGGGGCGATTATTTTGGGCATTAAACGCGCCCTTGTCGATTTACAAGCACGGTATCCTCATTTCACACCCGATTATCTGTTCACAGACGGCTTGATGAAGGGCGACTTGGGTGTGCCATACGATACCATCGTCAAAGGCGACCAGAAATCATTGAGTATCGCCGCGGCGAGCGTCATCGCCAAAACATACCGAGATGAGATGATGCGTGCGCTAGATGACGATTATCCACAATATCATTTCGGGCAACATAAAGGGTATGGCACAACCTTACATCGCCAAGCCATTCAACGGTATGGCATATTGCCTATCCACAGACATTTTTATAGCCCTATCCAAAAAGTAGGTGCTTCATCCGATAATCCCCCACTCATCCCTTAAGCGAAAGGCATATGTCCTATGCGCAATTTTAGCGACCCCAATTATCTGAAAAATCAACAATATAGCAGTGCCGATAACCTGAATGCGCGGATACGCATCCATCAATTGTTCAGCACCAATCCCAAAGGTGTTTACAAATGGTTTTTCGACCATGCCCTTGCCAACATTCCACAACATGCCAGCATTTTAGAAGTGGGCAGTGGCAGTGGTGAATTGTGGTATGTCTGCAAAGATGATGTGCCTGCGGGGTGGGATGTCACCCTGTCTGATTTTGCGATAGGCATCCTCAATGATGCGAAAAAGAAGCTGGAACATGTGCTATTCAAGCCCGAATTCCGCGAAATCGATGTCCAGAATATCCCGTATCCAGATGAAACATTCGATGCGGTGTTCGCCAATTTTATGTTGTATCATGTCCCCGATAGGCAAAAGGCGATTGCCGAAATTCGGCGTGTTCTCAAGCCTGATGGTGTGGTCTTGGCGGCGACATTGGGCAAAGCACATATGCAGGAGTATCATCATCTGATTAGTGGTATTTTATTAGATGAAAACTTGCAACACGATATTATCGCTCATGCCTTTGGATTAGAGAATGGCGAGGCACAATTGCGCCAATCATTCAGCCAAGTGGAGATGATTTTATACGAAGATAGTCTGCGCGTGACCGAAGTCGAGCCGATGGTAGATTATTTCTTATCGTTAGGATTGCCGACAATCACATCGGAACATGTCGAAAAATTCACCCAAGCTATGCGCGACATCATCGAAAAAAATGGCGCATTCGAGATTTATAAACATACCGGCATGTTCATCGGACGAGGTTATGCGCGATGAAAATCGCCCTCGTCCACGACTGGCTGAATCAAATCGGTGGGGCAGAAGATGTCTTGGCAGAACTGGTGAAATTATTCCCCGATAGCCCCATCTATACCAGCTTATATGCCCCCGATATCATGCCCGAATTTTATGAACAGTGGGATATTCGCCCGCTCTGGATGGACAGATTACCGCACATTCATAGCAAGCATCAGCCATATTTGCCCATTTACCCAATCGCTTGGGGTGGCTTAAAACTCAAGGGATATGATTTAATCCTCAGCAATAAAAGCGGATTTTGTCATGGTGTGCGTTATACTGACGGGACTATTCACATCTGTTATTGTCTCGCACCGACACGCTATGTGTGGCAATTGGATGAATATATCGCCCGTGAGGGGTTGAATCGGCTGGCACAAATCGGTATTCGTGCCATGTTGCCCATCCTGAAATGGTGGGATAAACGCGCCAGCAAGCGTGTGCATCATTTCATCGCTATATCGACCGAAATTCAGGCACGCATCAAACGCTATTATGAACGTGACTCGGTGATTATCTATCCACCTGTAGATACCGCCCGTTTCGCCACGCTCGATGAGACCCCCGAAGATTATTTTTTGATCGTCTCGCGCTTGATTCCGTATAAGCGGATAGATTTAGCGGTGCGAGCGGCGACACAATTGGGGGTGAAGCTGAAAATCGCCGGCAAGGGACGCGATTTAGACCGCCTGAAAGGATTAGCAGGCGATACCGTTGAATTTTTGGGTTATGTGCCTGATGAAGAATTACCCCGCCTGATGGCGCGATGCAAGGCGTTTATCTTCCCT
>PGTJ01000069.1 GCA_002794515.1 Phototrophicales bacterium | reverse complement strand
GTGGTGGCAACTCGAAACAGGCGAGTGGGTACGCTCGGATGTGGTCGACGAAGCAGGGAAATGTGAGGCATTGCCAACGGTGAATTAATCATGCCAAAAATGCAAAGACGGCGTTTCTGCCGTCTTTGGCGGTAATGGCGATTCCTGTCGAAAATGTCCCCAAAGCGCGATATAATGCACACTACAGAAAGGGGAATTTTTGATGCACGCGATTCACACAACCGATTTATGCAAGCAGTTCAACCAAACACGCGCCGTCAATCACTTGTCGTTCAGTGTCGAAGAGGGCGAAGTGTTCGGTTTTTTGGGTCATAACGGCGCGGGCAAAACCACCACCATCCGCCTGTTGAATGGCGTACTCGAACCGACCAGTGGCAGGGCGGTGGTGTTGGGATTATCACCATATTCACAAGGCGAAGAACTCCGCCAACAAACAGGTGTCTTGACCGAAAGCCCTGCATTAGATGAGCGCCTCACGGCGGTGCAAAATCTGAGCATCTTCGCCGATTTATATGGCGTGCCACGCCAGGAGGTCAAAAAACGGGTGGATGACATGCTCGGACAATTCGACCTCGCCGACCGTGCCGATGAAAAAGTCGGTGGATATAGCAAAGGCATGAAACAACGCCTCGCCATTGCTCGTGCTTTTTTGCATCGTCCGCGCCTGATATTTTTGGATGAGCCGACCAGTAGCCTCGACCCCATTTCATCGCGGGGGGTGCATGATATGATTCGGCATATCAGCCAAGAGGAAGGCGCAACGGTGTTCTTATGCACCCATAACCTGACCGAAGCGCAACGCTTATGCAAACGGGTGGCGGTACTCGAAAAAGGGCAATTGGTCGCCATTGGCACACCGCACGAATTGGGCGCACAAGTCGGCATGGCGCTCCGCTATCAACTCGAAGTGAGCGAATCCACTATCCAGACGGCACAATCGGTATTATCTACGGTGGCGGGTGTATCTGAGATGACGGTGGATAATCAGCATATCACGTTCTCCATAACCCACCGCGAGACGGTCGCCGACATGATGACCATGTTGATTAATCATGGTGTGCGCGTATATAGCCTTGTGGCACAAGAAGCCACCCTCGAAGATATTTATTTCGCGTTGCATGATGAAGGAAATGCTTCATGACCCAATGGATGAAATGGAATTGGCGCGGGATTCGGGCGGTCATCCGCAAAGATTTGCTGGTGGTGTTCAAAAATCGTATGGTGATTGCCCCCATGTTGATTTTGCCGATCATCTTCACCTTGTTGTTGCCATTGCTAGTGGGTGTGTTGTATCTCAATGCGCCTGCGGATGATCAGGGGTTTTCTAATGCCGTTGGCGAGTTTGAGAGCCTCGTCCAAAATATCCCCCTGAATGATACAGCCATTACAACATTAGAGAGCCTGAAAGCGCGGTCGTTGTATCTGATTTATATGTATCTATTTGTGCCATTCTTCTTGATGCTACCCGTGATGACGGGGAGCATCGTGGCGGCGGATAGCTTTGCGGGCGAAAAAGAACGCAAAACATTAGAAGCATTGGTGCATACCCCCCTGAGCGATTTTGAATTGTATTTGGCGAAATGGTTATCGCCACTCATCACAGCGATGATACTCACCCTATTGAGCGCCGTCATGTATGGGATTGTGGTCAATGGGGTGATGTTATCGGGCTTTGGGCGGGCGATATTTCCCAATTGGGCGTGGCTTGTTTTGTTGATATGGGTCGCGCCTGCCATTGCCTGTATGGGCTTAGGTGTGACGGTATGGGCATCATCGCGGGTTAGCACCTTCCAAGAGGCGTATCAGGCGGGGGCATTTGTCATTTTGCCCATCACCATCTTATTCATCGGACAGGCGGCGGGTGTGATTTATTTCGATGTGGTCATCTCGTTAATATTGGGCGCGGTGGTTTGGGCATTCGATGTGTTTTTATACACACTCGGCGCACGGCGCTTCAGCCGTGGGGCGATCCTCAGCCGATTGACTTGATATTTCCGTTGTGTCACGCCATCGGTATTGTGCCGATGGCGATTTGTGTTTGCAAGCCTACTACTAAAAGGGCTAGTTTTGCGATAAACAGTCAACAAGGTTATAAGGGCGCATATTATGTGTCGGCTTATGATCGTTCATCCCCCAACGGGATAATTGGTTGTCCATAATGTTGGCGACCAAGCCAGCGCCTCGACATTGCTCACAGGCAATTCGACAGTTGTCCCATATTGCCATACCAACACACTGCCATCTTTGGCGATATATGCCACACTCATCCCATCGGGGGCAATTGCCATTTTAGAAAAGGTATCAAAATGACTGAATGATATCCCAATTTCGCCCAGATAGCGTCCATCTGAACTTTGCGATGCCCATGTCAGACCATATTCAAAATTTACATCATCGACATATTGGGTGAATGATACATAATTGCCCTGTGTCAGGCTTTGCCATGCGCTATAGGCAACTATCAGCCCCATAAAATCGACTGTGCTACTCGTGCGCGGGTTGAGGAGTTTGGTCAGTTCGCCACTATTCACAATAGCCAGCCCGTTATCCATCGAATTGCTTGTGCCAGTGAACCAAAAGAAGCCATGTTGCGCCGATGTCCCCGATGGCAGTGTCACCGTGTTATAATTGCGCCCATTCTCATCATAAAAATGGTATGTCTCGACAAAATTATCGATGTCTGCGCTATAATTAAATACCAAATAGGCAAAACCCAATGCGCCCCATACCACATCTGCGGGTCCTTGTTGTTCATATCCAATGGGTAATTCGCTCACGACCACGCGGGTGGTCTTATTCGCCATGTTGTAAATCACCAAACGATTGATATATTCTGGGAATAAAAATTCCGTCCATGCCATCTCAGACCCATCGGGCGACCAAACCGGATTCGACCGTGCGATGAATTTGTCGTTCCCAGTTGGGCTACCATATACAGCATCGGCAGGTTGGTCGGCAATGCGAAGGGCATCGGCGGTGAGCGGGTTTATCAGCCAGATATTGCCCGCAGGTTCACCAGGATTGAATGGCGCATTGGCATTAATGGCGTTGACAGTCACATTCGCCCACGATTTATATGCCACCCAATCGCCTTTGGGCGACATGACGGGTTTGAAGTTATAACCCCATGTGGTGAGTTGCACCAGCGCATTCGTTTGGGGATTCCATGTCCATAAATCACCGTTGATGAGCATCACTAACGGCATATTCATCGGTTGGGCTTGTGCGGGGCGGTTCATCCCAACCAGCATGATGAGTAAAATGGCTATGAGCAATATGCGTTTCATCATCCAAATATCTCCTAAAAATCATATAACCATGCCCCTATTATAACGCCATATTGCCGTGCGTACCGCAAACGGTGGGCAAGCGATGCTAAAAAATAGGAGATATTGGGGAATTAAAGAAGGGCAAGTTTGCCCCTCTTGCAGATTAATTTTGAACATCTACGCCGTGTCGCTGAACCTCGATTGCAAAAAAGAAATAGTAACCTGCTTGACCAAGTACAGGCGGTGGCACAAGCAAGCAATAGGGAATGCGCGGATAGCTAATTTGGATGACCAACAACTCGATTTCACCATTATAATCACTCACATTGATATTGGCGGGGATGTAAGTAAACGAATTATCAGGTGAAAGCATCCCATAATAGACCCATTTATCCTCTTGGATAGGCACTTGTACATAATCCAATAAGGCGATGAGTGCAATCGGTTGCGGTTGTGGGGTGATATTGCGTTCGGCTTGTCGAATGGCATTTTCCATATAACCCACTCTCATATAAAAATTGAGTGTATCAGCGACAGACTTATATACATTTGGATAATCCCATATCAAATGTGACTGGTCGCTATGCAGGCTTAATGACCAATAGGTATCGGCATTACTCCTATTGCGATATTCTGTCGGTTGGACAAATTCATATTGCGTCCTATCTACCATGAGTGGCGGATTTCCGACCACCAAGGTGACTCGTATCGCAAACACACCCGCACGCCCATCATTCATGATGTCGGCTTGCTCCACACCAATGACAATTAATTCATGGATACCCTCTTCTAGGGGTGGGATAGTCATATCAAATGTCTCGGTTTGATGATAATCGAATATCATATCCAGATAGGGTGTATCCACATTATTAAAGGGGTTTGTCAATTGTTGCTCATCAAGTAAAACAATGTAACGCACTGGTAATGTTGCTGAAGTATCTGTGGCACTATGATAATATCCCCGATATGTAAGAGATGTTGGTGTATTTGGCGTAATCTGATAAGTGTGGTTTCCAATTTGCTTGCCACTCTTAATAACCAAACCAAAGGCTAACCCATCATTGAATATACGGGTATTGATAAATTCATCCCAATTATCTACAAAAGTATTTTCATTGTACCAACACAGTTGATTATTGGGTTGTGGCGTGATTGAGAGCGATTGATGTATATCTTGAATGGAGTTAACATCCGATATCTCGGTAATTTGTGTAGTGGTTGGGCTTTCACACCCAACCACTAGCATACTACCTAAGAGGGTGAATAAGCATAAAGCTAGTATGCGTTCTCTAAACATGGATAATCTCAGAGATTAACAGATGTTTGAAGAGTAGGGTTCCATCCACTCGTTGAGCCATAAGGCTCGGCGTAATGCCATGTCTGATTAATCCATGAAGCACCTCTCGGATCTCCTTGCCATGTTGCTACTACATCAATTTGCCCACCTTGTGAAAAGTAGTTGCAATTAATACCTGTATTGGTGACATGTTCCCCATTTCGTTTAAGCGATGATATACGCGCACAGAGATTCATAAGAATACTTCCGCTTGCATAACGAGTAATTGCTTTGCCTTGCATCCAACAATTGAACCACAGGCAAATATTTGCATATCCCCAGTGTAATTCTGCACGTACTTCAACCCCATTATAGGATTGTTGTTGCATTAATTGAATTCCACCAGACTCTCCATCAATTGGGATAATTGAATACGCACTGGTCGAAACGCTACCCGTCACATAACCTTCTTGTGACCCGTCTGTGTCATCATCCGTTTCTTGTGCAAAAACAGCGCCATTCACCATGATGAATAGCCCAATAGAACCAACAACTTTTTCATGCTATGTCTCCTAACCATGATATAGATAGTCAAAGTTGTAAGATTCAATGGGGTGTGTTGAATGGATGTGTGGTGTGTTGAATTTTACTTTTTTAATATATACCCACTATTGATGCCTGTCAATGCAAATATGATGAATATCATGATAAGCGTGTGATAACATCATTCGTCTAAAAATGCCCTTTGCATTGTCGTTTTCTGGGACGATATACGCGCTAATCGTCCGTACAATTCACGGCAATTTTTAGGCGTGTGCTGGCGGATTAGAGGCTTCAGACTCGGATATCCGCCATAAAATGATTTGATGCAATTATCCAAATGTGGGTGGTTTTATCTTGTGCAAGGTGCATCGCTGTGCTACACTATTGCGCGGTTTGATGCGGGATTGGCTCGCATCAGCTAATTTCACATGCCCCGACCGATTGTGCGTGTCGTCTGTGACTTATAGATGAACACAGTTGGGATGACGGGTGTGCTTAGTTGACCAACACGATACAATTGAGGAGATAAAAAACACCATGCCTTCATCGGTAACATTGAAGCAATTATTAGAGACGGGCGTGCATTTTGGACACCGCACCCAAAAGTGGAATCCCAAAATGGCACCGTATATTTTCACCCAACGCAACGGGATTCACATCATCGACCTGCAACAAACCATGGCAAACCTCAACGCTTATTACGACTTTGTGCGTGATTTGGTGGCAAAAGGTGGCAATGTGTTATTTGTGGGTACAAAACGCCAAGCCCAAGAGACCATTGCCCAAGAAGCGACTCGGTGTGGAATGCCTTATGTGAATCAACGCTGGCTCGGTGGCACATTGACCAATTGGCGCACCATCCGTGAACGGATTGATGCCCTCAAAAAGCTAGAAGCCCGTCGTGACAAAGGCGAATTCGACCTGCTCACCAAACGTGAAGCCCTGATGCTCAACCGCGAGATCGAAAAACTCAATTTGCGTTTGGGTGGTATTCGTGAAATGCGCCGTTTGCCAGATTTGCTCATTGTAGTCGATACCCGTCGTGAAGCGACCGCCGTAAAAGAAGCCAACATCTTGAATATCCCTGTGATGGCGCTATTGGATACCAATTGCGACCCCAGCAGTGTCGATTATGTGCTTCCGGGCAATGATGATGCCATGCGCGCTATTAAACTCATCATTGAGGCGCTCGCCAATGCGGTCATCGAAGGGCGTGAAATGCGCGATAAAGATGAGGCAGATGAAGAAGAAGTGGTCGATACACGCAAGTCTTATGATGATGATGATGACGAAGACGATGAAAAATATTTCGGTGCTTCGACACTCGCCAAATTACGCGATTCTAAATTGTTTGATGATGAGGATTAGATAACATGGCAGAAATTACCGCCAAGATGGTGAAAGACTTGCGTGAAATGAGTGGCGCGGGTCCATTAGATTGCAAAAAAGCCCTCGAAATGCACGATGGCGATATGAACAAAGCGGCAGATTGGTTGCGCGAAAAAGGCATTGCCAAAGCCACCAAAAAGCTGAATTCAGGTCGGACGATGAATGAAGGGGTCATTGAGTCATATTTGCACTTCAATGCCCGTTTGGGTGTGATGGTCGAGGTGAATTGCGAGACCGATTTTGTCGCCAATACACCCGCCTTCCGCAATTTCGCCAAAGATTTGGCGCTTCATATCGCCAATCTTGCCCCGCAATATCTGCGCCGTGAAGATGTCCCACAAGAGGTCATCGAACACGAAAAAGGTATTCAATTGCGTATGTTGCAAGAAGATCCCAAAAATGCCAACAAGCCCGCCGATATTCTCGAAAAAATTGTGCAAGGGCGGATGGATAAATTCTATAGCGACATCGTGCTGATGGAACAAGCCTTCCTCAAAGATGATAGCAAAACCATCGCCCAACTGCTCCAAGAGGTGGTGGCAGAAGTCGGTGAGAGCATCCAAATCAGCCGTTTTGCTCGCTTTGCACTGGGTGAAAATGCCTCTCATGAAGGTGAAAGCGCCGAATAACATGCGTAAATGTCGAACATCCCACACATATCATAACCCATCTGGATGTTCTGGTAATACCAACGGATTAGCATTTGCTAATCCGTTTTTTTTGCGAAAATTTTTGGAATACATAGAAGGATGTTTATCATGAATCAACGTGCTTACGACCGTATTTTGCTCAAATTAAGTGGCGAGGCTCTGGCAGGTGACAAAGGGTTTGGCATTGATCCCGATCGTGCCAAAGATATTGCCATCAAAATCAAGCGGATTTTTGATTTAGGGGTGCAAATTGGCATTGTGATTGGTGCGGGCAACTTGTGGCGTGGTGAGCAAGGAGTCAAGCGGGGGATGTCACAATCGACCGCCGACCACATGGGTATGTTGGGCATCGTCATGAACGGCTTGGCATTGCAAGATGCCCTCGAACGCGAGGGGATTGTCACCCGTGTACAGACCGCCGTCCAGATGAACACCATCGCCGAGCCATATATCCGCCTGCGCGCTATTCGGCATCTCGAAAAAGGGCGGGTGGTGATTATGACCGCAGGTACAGGCAATCCTTACTTCACGACCGATACCGCCGCCGCCTTACGTGCCTTAGAGATTAACGCACAAATTGTCATCAAAGCCACAAAAGTAGATGGTGTGTATTCATCTGATCCCAAAAAAGATCCCAATGCCATCCGCTATAGTCACCTGACATATGATGAGGTCATCCAGAACAAATTTGAAGTCATGGATATGACCGCCTTCACCTTATGTCAAGAGAATAAAATGCCCATTTTGGTCGTCAACTTTTGGGCAGAAGATGATTTGTATCGGGCGGTTTGTGGCGACCATAGTGTCGGCACACTCATCGATGGCTAATCGGTTAATTCCAAATGAATAGGCAAGCGCACAGTGATGACTGTGCCTTTGCCTTGTGTACTGCTGACATCGATTGTGCCATCGTGCAACATCACGGCTTGCTTGACAATCGCCAAGCCTAAGCCCGTCCCAGGAGTTGTGCCGACATTCGATCCGCGATGAAATGGCTCGAATAAATAGGGCAGGTCATCGGCGGGGATGCCAATGCCCGTATCTTGAACGGTGATGATGATATTTCGCCCATCTTTATGAATAGTTACCGTCACCCGACTGCCCGATGGCGAATATTTCAGCGCATTCGAGATGAGGTTGCTAAACACTTGGCGCATGAGTTTCGGATCTGCCATGACCATCAACTCGTCATGGCTGGTATTGAATATTAACTGATGTGTCTTTTTGTGCGTCAAGCTGAATTCTCCGACCAATTTTTGACAATACCCGACCAGATTGATTTGTTCGGGCATCAGCGTGGTATTATGACCATCGGTACGACTGATGGTGGCGACATCTTTGATGAGGTCGGTCAATAATTCTACCTGTTGGCGGATATTTTCGATGTACAGCAACTTTTCTTCGGGGTCGGCTTGGTCGCCATACAGTTTGAGCAGGTCATTGGAGAGCATAATCGAAGCCAACGGTGTGCGGAGTTCATGCGACATCATGCTGATGAAGCGATTTTTCAGCTCGCGCAATTCGCGTTCTTTTTGTAGGGCAATCGCCAATTTTTCTTTTTCCAGCGCCTCTGCCTCGAGGCGTTTGCGCTCGGTAATATCTTGAATAATGCCGATATACACCGTCCGATTGCCCAACACCACTTTGCTCAGGGCGAAATACATCGGAAATGTGCGCCCATCACTGCGCTTGCCGATATGTTCGTGGTCGATTCGCGTCACCATATCTTCAAGATATTGACGTGTCGTCTGATTTTGTGGCATTCCCTCGATAATGTGATGGATAGATTGCGAGGTCATCTGCTCTATGGGATATTCAAAAATGGTGCAAGCGGCGATATTCGCCGTCTCGATAAACCCACGCGCATCGAGTGTGATAATGCCGTTGACCACATTATCTAAAATGGCTTGAATACGCTTTTGGCTTTCTGATAAATCGACTTGGGTTTGTTTGAGTTCGCTCACATCTTGATGGGCGATGATATAACGGTCTTGTCCATCCCAGCTAAAACGGGTGACATGGATGACGAACCAGCGTTTTTCTGATGGACTATGACACGGATATTCCATCTTGAACTCATCCCGTTGCCGATTCATCACCTCGCGGATGCCCGCCGCCACCAACCCCGCCTCGCGGTTATTCCGACCACTGGCGGTATCACATACCTCTAAATAATTCATCCCCAGACAATAATTGGGTGTGGTCAGTTGATTGGCATCGCCAAATTTTCGCCATGCCGCATTCACCCCAATAATCACCCCCTGCTTATTCAAAATGGCAATATGGGCAGATAATCCATCCAATGCCGATTGGATGAATCGCTCTGCTTGTGGCACATGGTTGATTTGTGCCGAATATTCGGAGTGTAACATCTTATACCATCCACACATCATTAATCATAAATGAATTATAGATGAGTACAAGATGAAACGCAATAAACCATTCAACACGATTATTGCTTGGCAATGTCGAAGAGCAATCGTTTTAGTTGTTCAAATTCGGGTAATGGTTTGATCAATAAGGCTTGTGGGCGAATAATTTCGTTAATTTTTAACTCATCTTTAGCCGACAGTTTATAAGCGGTCATCATAACAATACGGGTATCGTTCAACACGCGACTACGGCGCATCCGCTCACCAACGATGATACCATCCATCTGACCGGGCAGGCGAATATCCAGCATGGCTAACTGTGGAATTTCATCGGCGAACTGACCACTATCCACCGCTTCGATCCAATCCATGGCATCTTCGCCTGTGGTGAATGCTACCCCATGCACGCCCATCAGCGAATACATGGTGAGTACCATATCATATAATCCCGGTTCATCTTCTACGACCATCCATGTTGTCATAAACCGCATCCTTAATAACTGTATGTATAAATCATGGCTCTATTGTAGCAAAAAAATCCCCTACGACCTTATCAAAATTCTGTTAAAATTGTTTGTAGATGTTCATTGATACGAG
>PGTJ01000609.1 GCA_002794515.1 Phototrophicales bacterium | reverse complement strand
GATGAATCGTGTTGGCGAAATGATGCGCCTGCGGGTCATCGAATTATTGGTCGATAAAAATCGCCTGATTTTATCTGAACGCGCCGCACAAGCCAATCCTGGTGAACGTGCGACTATTTTGCATACCCTACAAGCGGGTGATATTGTCGAGGGGATTGTCACCAATTTATGCGATTTTGGCGCATTCGTTGATTTAGGTGGGTTAGAAGGATTAATTCATATCAGCGAATTGAGCTGGGGCAGGGTGGGACATCCAGAAAGTATCCTTGTTCGTGGGCAATCTTTGCGTGCTTATGTATTGGGCGTAGACCAAGAAGCTAGTCGCATTGCTCTTAGCCTCAAGCGCTTACGACCAGACCCTTGGAAGACGGTACAAGAACGCTATTCAGTCGGGCAGGTGGTTGAGGGGATTATCACCAATGTGGTGGATTTTGGCGCATTTGCTTGTATCGAAGAGGGCTTAGAAGGGTTAATCCACGTTTCTGAGTTAGCCGAAGGTCACTTTTTGCATCCGCGAAATGTGGTCAAAGAAGGACAATATGTCCGTGCGCGGATTTTGAATATTAACGGCGCGGCGCGTCGGTTAGGGTTAAGTCTGCGCCTAGAAGGGTAAAATGAGGGTGGCATGATGTTCAACATATTATCATGCCACTGAAACGAGATTTATCCAAATAATTCCAATAACCGTTGGCGGGCATCATCTTCTGGCGCTTCAAATTCGAGGCTGACGGTTAACGAATTGCGATTGCTAATAGTCATACCTTCGACCATCGGCGCGGGCATGATGAGCATACGGGCAAAGGCGCGGAGCATCTCTTCATTTTGTTTGATAATATCGTATAGCCCACGTTG
>PGTJ01000485.1 GCA_002794515.1 Phototrophicales bacterium | reverse complement strand
TTTTGGAGCAGGCGATTGCGTTCGGTGAGCGCCTCGCGTACCAATCGGAATTCGCCATTTTCTAAATAGCGCAAGCCCCCATGTACCATGTGCGATGACCCCGCACTCGCGCCAGAGCAAAAATCGTTCATCTCCACCAGCAACACATCTACCCCTTGTAATGCCAAATCGCGGAATGTGCCGATGCCATTGATGCCCCCGCCAATAATCAAAACCGATACATCAGGATGATTTCGGATATAATCTAACGTCTCTTGTCTGCCCATTATTGCCTCAGCTTTTCTGATTTTATAAGCGTATTTTTGAATATGATTATAGCGTGTTATCGGCGCATTCCGTAGTGCTATTGGGGATGATTTTATAGGGACGAAAGCCATTATTTTGAATAATCGGCGATGAATATATCGCGTCCCACATTAGAACGACGTGGTAAAAAAACGATGATGCTGGTTTCGCCACGCGCCTCTTGACTGGCGACAATCAATGCCACATAACCCGGTTGATAGGTGTCGCTCGGCGGAATTTTGAAATATGCCTGACCATCCTGAAAGACGGTGTTATACACTTTTGGACCGTGTACACCCACCATCACCAAGCCAATCGGTGTGCCATTGGCGACATTCACTGGACCCACCATGACCTCGATGGCGCTACCCGCATTGGCAACGCTTGGCGCATGAATGGGGATGTTGCCAGTCAGTGTTGGGATGATTTTATCGGCTTGGGTGCAGGCTGTGATGAATAATCCGACTAGCAAAATCCAACGTAGAATGTTGGATAGGGCAATGCAATGCCCACAACGAAAATAGGTGACGGTGTTTTTATGAACGACCACAGGACATACTTACCCCCCGGTAGATGTCTATTCGGACGAATGTGTTGACTTTAGTATAGCACGTTTCTGTCATATGCGGGTAGCGCCATCATCAACTTTTAGAGGATAAACATAAGAGCGCAACAATGTGCGCCCTCAGATAGACTCATAAATTTTTGTGGTCAAATCGCGTTTATTACCGATTATCCAGCGTTTTTTCTAGCAGATTGAGGCATTCCCTCAATTCATCAATTTTGGCGCGAATTTGCGCTTTTGTGGCAGAAGCCGCCTCCCCCACCCCACTGCGTAGGGCAAAAATCTCTTTGGCAATCGCCTCTTGTTGTTTAGAAAACAGCTTTTTGCCGTGTTTGAGGGCGGCATCGTGGAATAGGGTAGGGGGAGTGTCTGATTTTTCTTTGTTGGTGCTGGTTTTCGATTGACCGTCTTTGCTATCAAAATTGTTGCGAGTCGCAACAATTTCGGCGAGTTTTTTGGCTTCGAGGATGGCTTGCTCATCCGATGGCAAGCGTGCCAAACGGAGTAATTCATCTTCGGATAAATCGAGCATATCGCCAATCGTCCACACCTCATCAGGCAATCCGAGGATGGTACGACAACGGGTGAAGGCGGCGCGATGACTCACCCCAAGCCCATTAGAGAGCATCTCGCCTTTGCCACTTGGCACGCGATATGGGATGACTTGGGCATAGTAGGCGCGTTCAGATTTGCCCTGTTTGATGAGCGCATCG
>PGTJ01000633.1 GCA_002794515.1 Phototrophicales bacterium | reverse complement strand
TCGATGAAGTGCTGGCGGTCGGCGATGACGAATTACGGCGCAAATCGATGGGCAAAATGCAAGATATCGCCAAAGATGGTCGCACAGTGATTTTTGTCAGTCATGCCATGCGGACGGTGCAACAATTGTGTACGCGGGCGCTATATTTGGAGAAAGGGGTGTTGATGTTAGATGATACCCCACAAACGGTGATTAATACCTACACTAAGCCGTTAGAAAGCCAACGGCACAATACCACATCATTAGCCACCTTGCCTCGTCCGGCCGATGTGGTCAGTGATATGCCCCGTATTCTCGATGTCTGTTTGTTAAATGAGGCAGATGAACCGACAACCATCCTCAGATTGGGCGAGCCATTGCGCTTTCGAGTTTTGGTAGAAAGTACCCGCCCCATGACCGACCTCGATATGATTATTCGTATCGAAACCGCTGATAACATCGCCATCACCACCATCCGCAGTAGCCATTATCAACAATGGTATACAATTATGCCGCATCAATTGCTCACCGTACGGTCGATTATCGATGCGTTATATCTTGAACAAGGTCAATATTATATCACAGTGCTTATTCGAGATAAACAACTCGCCTTGTTAGATTATCTGCCACGCGTTCATTCCTTCACAGTGAGTAATATACCCTATAGTCTTGATGCCCCACCACCGGCTATTGTCGGGTTGGTCACAACCTTTTCACGGTGGTCTGAGCGATATGAGGAAAAAGCAAATGCTTAAGTATATCCGTA
>PGTJ01000737.1 GCA_002794515.1 Phototrophicales bacterium | reverse complement strand
CGATTTATTGTTCGATCATCTGGATATGATGGGGTATCGGTTATATGACCCGTTTGCTGGTCTCATCAGCCAAGCCTATACTCAGCGTGTTCAAACCTTCTTAGATTCTGGTCAATCGGGTTGGTTTCGGCTGATAGGCACTTTTCCGCTCGATTTATCGGCGCGGCTATCGCGTTCTGGATTGGTGTTGCATCTGCATGTGACCGATGAAGATGCCGAGGTACATGTGTTTGTCGATGCCAAACCACAACCATTTTCTGCTTTACAAAATCATTTGCATTCGGGTTATACCATCGCCCATTTGCATCAGGCGATTTTGGGCGGGGGACAGTCGCCACAGAGCAAACCCGCCGAGACGGTGCCGGTATCTGCCTTGCCCGATGATATACAACAGATGGCGAAAGCGGTCGATCCCAACCACATGAACCGCATGTTCAACAAATTAATGGGGCAAGTAT
>PGTJ01000820.1 GCA_002794515.1 Phototrophicales bacterium | reverse complement strand
GTTTGGAGGGGCGAATTTCAAAATCACGTGCGTGCCGTAAGGCATGTACGAGGCGGTGGCAGACACCGCCTTTTGATTTAACCACCCCATGTTGCATAATGAGCCTCAGGACGCTTTGTGCAGAATGAATAACGACATTGTATGTTTGCCGTAATATGACCTGCTTTATAATCCACTTGAATTGAGGTGCAATGGCAACCCAGCGAATCGGAAATTTATTCGCGCGCCCGCAAGCAACCCGTGATGAAGACGCTCGCGTGGCTACCATCCTTCACGGGATTACCCTTTGGGGGATTCCCGTGTTGTTTTTATATGTCATGGTGCGGG
>PGTJ01000486.1 GCA_002794515.1 Phototrophicales bacterium | reverse complement strand
CCGATACGGCGACCATCACCCCAACAGCAAGCCATACCCCCATACCCCTGCCGACACGCACGCCATTTGAACGGCGACCCTTGCCCGCCACATGGACGCATACGCCCACCCCCACACCAACGTTATCGCCAACACCCTCAGCAACACCCACCATCACCCGCACCCCTAGCCCAACAGCAACCCGTACGGTGGATGAATTATGCCAAGCATTCACAGCGATCATCATCTATGACCGCGAAATTGCCTATTTGCGCGACACTGTACTGACAGTTGTGGTCGGTATTGATGACCCAGCATTGACCATCGTGTTCGAGGCGACCGAGCGACTATCGGGCGCAAAAATCGTCAATTCGGTGATGACCTATGGGTTAAATCAGGCAGGCACGTTAGACCTATCGGTTTTCCCAGTTGTTGGGGTGTATGATTGGGTGTTTTATCTACAAACACCCGATGGCGAACGGTTATGTGATGTGCGTGGCGAAATCACCCTACGCGAGCGCACCCTGTTCGACCGCATCCCCACAGCAACCCCTAATGATTAAGATTGAACACAATTAATCATTTAGGCGTATAATAGGGTAACGGAGGATGTTGGAGATTGGAGCAATTATCATGCTAGACTTAAAATCATTACCACCAAGCCGAATTGAACATTTCGAGGCGCTACGCCAACTGCCTATCGGACGGCGCATCCAATATGCGTTATGGTTTAACGGATTAACGATTATCACCTTTGCCGGATTATGCGCCATCAGCATTGTGGTGCTATTGCCCATCATCCAATCAGCCATCCCACGCCGTTGGAGTTTTGGCGATTATGTTCTGGTGACGATTTCGATTATCTGCACCTTTTTTATCGCCATTGGCATGACAGGGGGTGAATTGCCAGAACGAATCACACCCAAAGACACCCTGCGTCATATCATTTTACGTTCTGGTCGGCAAGGTTTTATCACAGGCTTTTTTGTCGGTGTGGGATTTGGTATGATGTGGGCGGTTGCGGTGCGCGTTGGGTTGTTATATGCCCAACTGAATACCATCTATGGACAAGCGGTATTCCTTGAAGATTTGATATTATACGGTGGCTTGTTGGGATTATTCATCGCGCCGATGTTTGGCTTGTTCCGTATATGTACCAGTGGCTTAAGTTATGGATTATTGGCGCTAATGAAAGGCGAATAGCAGTTTTATGCGTGCATTTATAAAGTATAGTCGTGCATTTTGGAAGACCCTGCGCTTGCTGATGAACGGGGGCAAAATTCCCGAAGAAGCCCATATGGATTACCGACGCTGGTCGGAACGGACGGTCGCCTTAGTGGCGACTGTCTTTGCTACATCGGATAAGCATGGCATAACGGTCGATCGGCGTGATACGCTTACAACCAGAATAGATGGACGGGAGATGTCGCTCCAGACCATATTACAAGCAGTTGCCTATCATGCCAAAGAGGAATATGTGTATCTGCTCAGAAATTTCACCGATCAAAGTCTGACGACCATTCAGGCGACCAATATGAATGACGAATATGCGCTATCGCGCTTTATTGAGAATTCATT
>PGTJ01000512.1 GCA_002794515.1 Phototrophicales bacterium | reverse complement strand
GTATGGGAAATGGCACTTTATAAATCGATGGCGCACCTGCCAGTGGTGATAGTTGTTTGGGTTCTTTGAGCGCTTGCATCTTCTTGGCGCGGTCTTGGTTGCGAAGTGCAATGATTTCTTCACGGCGCATGGCAATCAATTTGCCATTTTTGAAGGTGGCGCTATCGCCCGTCACAAATTCAATGCTGTTTTCGATGATAGCTAAAATTCCAATAGCCACAATATCGATGACAATCACAAAAGCAAATGCGCCAGATAGGGTATTCAACAGGCTTAGGATCGGTCCGTTGATGGTGGCATTGGCGATTTCATCACCCACACCAATAACCAATAATATGAGAAAAATCACACCAATAATGGTTAAAATCACCCGCAATCCATAAATCTGTTTGAAATCGGGCATCATGGTATTGGCGACTGTGAACAATAGATATGCCCATAACCAAAAATCGGGTATGCTGGTAATCCGTCCAATACTGGTGAAAAAGCTGTTGAGTGTGCCATCGAAATCAGCGAAAGCCGTATTCACATGAAAAATATGATTCATGGCGATGAGGATGAACAGCAAGCCCGCTAAAAATGGCGATAGAGAAATGATGCTCACTTTAGCGGGGCTGGCTTTTTTAGAGAGTTTGATGAAATTGAGTTTTAACTCGGCAACTTCTTGTTTTTCTGGCAAACGAATGGCGCGGTCTGCCCGCACATCTAACACACCTGCCACTAACCAATAAACCAATTGATTAAGGATGACCCCTGGCAAGAAAAAGGTGTAGTAAATCAAGGTGGTGTGCTGAAAATTTTTGAAGATAAGCCATCCCACCTTGAAAATGTGTTGATGTAACCATTGCTCTAGCTGGCGCAGTCCATAAAAGAGCGCCAGCACAAAGCCTAATGCCAACAAAAAGTCAATAACAGCCAGATTTTATACTCCCTTAGCTTGGGCAGAGGCTTGGATGAGCGCCACAAAATCAGCCACCTGTAGCGATGCGCCACCCACCAAACCGCCATCGATATGCTCTTGTGACATATAGTCTAGCATATTATTGGGTTTTACACTGCCACCATATTGGATTCGGGTGGATTGTGCCACATCGTCACCATACAGTTCGGCAATCGTGGCACGAATCATGCCACAAATGCGATTGGCAGTTTGTGCATCGGCATTTTTACCCGTGCCGATTGCCCATATTGGTTCATAGGCAATGACGATATTCACCATATCGGCTTGGCTAATGCCGTCTAATGCGGCACGCACTTGCCCGCCGACAAATGCTTCTGTTTCGCCAGCCTCGTTTTGTGCCAAACTTTCGCCCACTGCGATAATCGGTTTAATGCCATGTGTGAGCAAGGCTTTGGCTTTTTTGTTGATCATGTCATCGG
>PGTJ01000640.1 GCA_002794515.1 Phototrophicales bacterium | reverse complement strand
GTTTGGCACATTCTCGACAAAATTGATGATAGAAATACGGCTCTGATTGGCATCCAGGGGGGGGTTTGATAAGACGAATGGGGTGAGCTGTGGCGCATTGGCTGTTCCTGTGATGACGAACACCGTTGTCGATTGTGCCGAAATATCGACTTGTTGTGATAAATAAGGGGGAGTGTTGGAACGAGGTGATGTGCCAGTCGGCATGAGGCGAATCGTATATGTGCCAACAGAAATATCGCTCAGTTGCGTATTTTGACCATACCGAAGCCCAAAGGCATAAGCAGAGGCTTCGACATAAACATCCACATCGGTCAGACCATTGAGTGCATGCAAAAATGCCACTGATGCACTCTCATTGGTGCTACTCGGCAAAGAAACGGGTGGTGCTGTCGGTGTAGGACTTGGCGTGATAGTCGGGGTCGGTGATGGTGTAGATGTGGGTTGTTCAGTGGGTATATCGGTCGGCAAGATGATTTGTGTGGGCAAATCTGGTTCAGATGGCGTACATGCCGTTAATACCCCTAATATGACGATTAAAACCAAACGAAGCACCTTCATAAAAGACCCTCTCAAGGCAATATCCTGTAATACGTATCAATCATAACGATAAAAACACAAAACGGCAACCGATATGGGTTGCCGTTGTTATAGGTAATCAGTATGGTTGCGATGATATATTCATCACGCAGTATGATGATATATTCATCACGCAGTATTATTC
>PGTJ01000187.1 GCA_002794515.1 Phototrophicales bacterium | reverse complement strand
CTTCTAATGTTTGATAGGTCGCTTCTATCTGACCCAGGATGGCTTGGGTCGAGGCGATATTGGTCAACGCGCTACTCAGACCGTCTAATTCTTGAATATCGCGGTAAATAGTTTCTGCTTGTCGAAAATGGGCGAGCGAGGCATGAAAATCGCCCATCAGGGCATAAACACGCCCAATATCTATGAACGAATCGGCGATGCCACGACGCTCACCAATTTTCTGACGAATAGCGAGGCTTTTATCAAAATACATCTTTGCCTCTTTGGCATTGCCCATATACATCTGGTTATTGCCGAGTGCCGAAATGGAATGCGCCAAGCCGTTCAGGTCGCCAATTTCTTTATGCAGTTCATATGCGCGTTGATAGTACGGTTGGGCGGCGATGTTGTCTTCTTTGGCGATTTGAATGCCACCGATATTATTGAGGGTGAATGCCATGCCACGTTTGATATTATTCGCCTCAAAAATGGCGTATGCCTCTTGAAATAATGCCAGTGCTTCATCCATGCGGTTTAATCCGCGCAAAATTTCGCCCAAGTTGTTGAGCAGATAGCCCATGCCACTGGGTGAATAATCTTGTAATTGGCGCATCCGAGAGACAATATCTTCATAAATGGTAAGGGCTTGTTGTTGATTGCCTCGCAAAAATTCGGCATAACCCCAATTGGCATTGGACATATACCATGCCATTTGCGGTTGGCGCGATTGTGGTGCATAGCTCAGCCCTTCTTGGGCATATGTCGCCGCTTCGGCATAATCACCCTGCATCATCTTGACGTAACTGAGTACGTTGAGTGTTTCGCTCATTTCGAGGGTGATATGATTTTGCTTGAAATACGCTTCGGCGGGGGCGCTATATGCCCATGCTTCGGCATAATTGCCGATACGACTCTGTAACCACGCCTGAAACACCCGTGTGCGCCAGAACATCTCATTTTCGCCCTGATGGGCTTTCATCATGCCCGCCAGACGGTCGAATGTATCGATGCCTTCTTTGAACAAACTGCGATTGATATAATACATCAGCAATGGATAAGATATGTTGTCAATTTCATCACATGCGCCCATATCCATCGCATTATGCAAGGCGAGGCGGATGTTCTCCCACTCATTATCCATCATTTCTATGGCAGTTTTTTCTTTGAGTGTGTTGAACAGAGGCATGAGTTTGAGCAGAAGGTCGCTATAATAAACAGCATGTTCACGTTTCACCGCCTTGACATCTTCGCGTTGTTTGAGGATTTCATCGGCATATTGGCGTAATACTTTATTTACCCCATAACGCCCATTGGGATAGCGTTGGATGAGCGATTTATTGACCAAGCTGGTCAGTACACGCAATGATGCCCCCGCCACTTTTTGCGCGGCTTCGCGCTCAAATCCACCCCGAAAAATGGCTAATTTCACAAACGTTTGGCGTTCATCATCGGTGAGCAAATTCCACGAATACTCGAATACCGCCCGTAAACTGCGCTGGCGCTGTGGGACATCGCGCAAATCGGTCTCTAAAAAGTCGAGGCTCTTTTCGATTTCATCGGCAATTTCTTCGATGGACAACATTTCGAGCCACGATGCCGATAGCTCTATCCCCAACGGCAACCCGCCGACCAATTCGCAAATCCGCACCACGTATGGCGCGGTTTGTATATCCAGTTCAAAGCTGGGCATGATGCGTTTGGCAGATTGCACGAATAATTTTATCGCACAATATTCACCAATTTCTGCCAAAGGTTGTTGGGCGGTTGGTGTATGTAACGGCGGGACTTCGTAGATTTGCTCCCCGCGTAAGCGCAATAATTCGCGTGATGTGACCAATAATTTGATATTCGGCGCAGATTGAAGAATATCTGCCAACAAATCGGCATGAGCGGTCAAATGCTCGAAATTGTCGAGGATGATGAGCATTTTCTTTTCAGATAAATAATGGAGCAGTTGTATCCGTGCCGAATCTATGCCTGCAAAGGTCATGTCGGTGTGGTCGGCGATGGTCTTGATGAGCGTCTCTTCAGTATCGACCGATGCCAACGGCACAAAATAGATTCCATCAGAGAAGAGCAGGTTATGCATTGATGTGCTGTGGGCGGGGCGCACGAAGCGCTCGGCAACGGCTAATGCGAGGCGTGTTTTGCCAATTCCACCGACACCTGTTATGGTAATCAGGTGGTTGGCATTATCATTTAACAATTGTTCGACTGCCTCAATTTCATCACCACGCCCGACAAATGCTGTTGGTTGGGTGGGCAGATTATTCGCTGGCGTAATACGACTGGTGGCAGGTGTAATCGGTGTGAAGTTATCGCTATCAAATCGGTCGCTATCATCCATATTGGGAACGTATTGTAACGATGTTGTGCCACCACGAATGATCGCTTCGAGTTCTGCGCCAATCAGGCGCACACTGGGGATACGCGCTTGTATATCGCGCTTGAGCATTCGGTTGATGAGGTCGATGAGCGCCACGGGGACATCGGGGCGGATGCTCTCTAAATCGGGGATGGGCGCGGTCAGGATGGCGTGGATGAGTTGACCCGCGTTCACCTGCATAAATGGGCGCTCACCTGCCAGCATCTCAAAGAGCATGATGCCGAATGCCCAAATATCACTTCGTTCATCCACATCACCCCCCGTTAGGGCTTCGGGACTGAGATAGGCGAGCGTGCCAACAATCGTGCCTTCTTCGGTGATATTCATATTGCCAGAGCGTGCCATGCCAAAATCGGTCAGGCGTGGTGTGCCATCGGCATCGAGCAACACATTGGCGGGTTTAATATCGCGGTGCAACACATTCAGACGGTGCGCCCGTGTGAGCGCATCCGCCACATCCAACGCTGTATATAAAACCCGTTGTGGGCTGAGTTGTGGCGATTTTTGCAAAACATCATGTAATGACCCGCCCGCCACATATTCCATGATGAGGTAATGATCATCGTTGTGGTCGATGGCATCTAACATCTTGACGATATTCGGATGATTCAATTGGCGTAACAATTCGCCCTCACGGATAAATCGGTCGAGTTGGTGCGGGTCGGCGCGTAAAATATCGGGCTTGAGGTGCTTAATGGCGACCGTCATCCCTGTTTGTGCATCAGTCCCCTTAAAAACTGTCCCCATGCCCCCAACACCGATTTGTTTTTCGATGGTGTATCTGTTGCCAATTTGCATGTACGATTTCCTTGTGCTGATGTGCGCTACATCTTCTTATTATGACGCAACTTTTGGCGAAATCTTCCTGTTTTCAGCAAATATCTACATATTTCTTATATAGCCCCTATACGAAATACAAAAAGGCGATGTTGTATCGCCTTTTCTGAGGATTTGAATAAGTGATTTTTAAGATTCAAGATTCTTCGGCTTCGGGAATATTGTGTTGCAAAGATACAGGCTTCACCATGCCATCGAGCATCCGTTCCATCGCCATAGTATGGCTACAAATGCCATGCGACAAGAAATATGGATTGTTGCAATGCCAACGACCATCTTCATACGTGATATGATAGGTGTCGTGGTCGCCCTTAAAATCGGCTTCAAATGCTAAAAAGCGTACGCGATGGGGTTCTTTGGCATAGCGACTGGCTTTTTCGACATCGCTGACCACATTCTGACCATCGGCATAATGCAGGGGTTCTCGTTTGAGCATCGGGCTGAACATGCGCTCCATCGCCATAATTTGTGGCGAGATGCCATACCGTCTAAAACCAGAACTCGAACATTGCCATCCCTCTGGGCTGAGTGTGACAATATAAGTGTCGTTATCACCCTTAAATTCCACCTTAAAACTGACGAATGTCACCCGTTCTGGCTCTTCTGCATATTGTTTGGCTTTTTGGATTTTGCCGATTAAACTGTAATCCATGATGCTTTCTCCTTTATCTTTTGGTAACGGTCTGTAATAAAACGAAAAAACACGCGGCATGGTTGCGCCCGCGTGTTTTAAGGCAATTTCGGGTGAGATATGTTAGATATTTTGAGATTCATGTTGATTTTGAATCCTATCTACTACCATACATCTTCTGGTTATATATTGATAGTTTAACGTGCTTTTAAGGGGGTGTCAAATGAGTATTATCAGTCCGATTTTGTGACAAAAATCTCTTTGAGGGGTAATTCAAAGTTCGGTAACAATGTGGGTACAGTGAGCGTGTCGTGGACGGTATAGATTTTGACTTTTGCGCCATATTAGTGTACCTCGATGGTTTTTTCTTCGGGATCGACCACCCAAACAATCACCCCCGCATTGAGATAACCCGTAATTTTTCGGATGAGCGCATTCCATTCACGCTTATTCATCGCATCCGATACAACCTCGACCACTAAATCGGGAATGAATGCACATTATAGTCGATATCAGCGATTTTGCGGGCATATGAGACGATACCGTTCATCGCCCCATATGCCTGTGATTATCGATAACGGTTTGACAGATGCGGGCAGATCACAACCCATACACCGCGCTATATTTGCGTTGCAAGTAACCGATATACGGCGTGGCATTCATCC
This sequence comes from Phototrophicales bacterium, assembly GCA_002794515.1. Taxonomy (GTDB): domain Bacteria; phylum Chloroflexota; class Anaerolineae; order Aggregatilineales; family Phototrophicaceae. Next base: position 1,024 of record PGTJ01000187.1, on the reverse strand, counting down.
CTTCGCCTGTCACACGGCGTGTCAGCTCATCGGTGGTGAATTTGCGCCCGTGTTGATGAATATGGCTTTGTAACCAGCCTAAGAGGGTATCGAACTTGCCCTGTTCGATTTCATCAGGAATTTGGGGATGTGCCTTGAGCGCCGCTTCGTAATATTGCACCGAGAGCAAATTGCCCAGCGCATAGGTCGGGAAATATCCGACCAGTCCCGCCGACCAATGCACATCTTGCAACACGCCGAGCGCATCATTGGGCGGGGTGATGCCCAAAAATTGTTCAAAGCGTCCATTCCATTCGCGGGGCAAGTCTTTAATCGCCACCCGCCCATTGAAGATGTCGTTCTCTAGCTCAAAGCGCAACATGATGTGCAGGTTATATGTGGCTTCATCTGCCTCGACACGAATGAATGATGGCGATACGGTATTAATCGCTTTGAACATCTCATCCACTGTGATGGCATTCATATGTGGAAAATGGTGTTTGAGATGTGGGAGCGCCCATTTCCAAAAGCCTTTGCTCCGCCCAACGATATTTTCCCATAAGCGCGATTGCGACTCGTGAACACTCAACGATGTGCCACTGCCCAACACAGTGCGGTCTAGGCTTGGTGCAACACCCTGCTCATACATGCCATGACCCGCCTCGTGCATACTGCCGAATAAAGCGGGATTGAGCCAATCTTCATGATAACGGGTGGTCAGGCGTACATCATTGCGGGTGAAATTGGTGGCGAATGGATGTACCGCCACATCTAACCGCCCGCGTTGAAAATCGAAGCCGATTTGTTTGAGGACGAACAAGGCAAATTCGCGTTGGGCATCTTTGGGGAATGAGCCATGCACCACTTTGTCGCTGACGCGACCTGCCACCTTGCTCACATCGGCGATGAGGGCGATGAGTTGCGCCTTATGACCATCAAAAATCGCCTTGACCATATCGGCACGAATGCCTTTATCATAACTATTCAACAAAGCATCGTACGGATTGTGGTCATATCCACGATATTCTGCCTCACGGTGCTTGAG
>PGTJ01000116.1 GCA_002794515.1 Phototrophicales bacterium | reverse complement strand
GGATTTGCTCCCCCATTTTGGGCTTATACAATGGTTGGATTGTCGTCATCATCTACGGGTGGAAAATCGCCAACAGGCAAGTCATCATCCACATCGATGGTGATACGCCGCTTTTTATTGTTGAAAATGCCCGTTGGCGGATGTGCCGATGGGGGTGGTGGCACAGGTGGCACAGGCGGGACGGGTGGCACGGGTGGCACAGGGGCGACATTAGCCACACCAAAACGGGTTATATCCGCGGCTTGATTATAGACCCGTCCATCGGGCAAAATCGCGCCCATCAACTCGACATCTTCTAAATATGCCCCGTCCAAATTGGCATCGCGCAAATTTGCCCCTGTCAGGTTGACATGGCGCAAAATTGCCCCGTTAAAATTGGCATTCCGCAAATTCGCCCCCGTCAGGTTGGCATCGGTCAAATCTGCCCCTTCAAAATTGGCATCAGTCAAATTGCCACCGCTCAAATTGGCTTTGAGCAAAATCGCCCGTGTGAAATCGGCATTGGGGGCATTGCACCCCGCCAAAATAGCACCAGTCAGATTCGCCCCCTTCAGATTGGCATCGGGCATCATCACACCCGAACAATTGACATTTTCGAGGATGGCAAATTCAAACTTGGCGTTGGGAATTTTCGTCCCCGAAAAATTGGCACGGGTCAAATTGCTACGGCTGAAATTGGCATCGGAAAATTTGGATGCCGAAAAATTCACCCCTGTGAAAATGGCTTTATCGGCGCTCACATTGGGATATTTGCTGGCAGAAAAATTGGCATCGGCAAAATTCCCGCCTGTGAGTGTGGCATCAGCCCCTTTTGATTCGGAAAAATTGGCGCGTGGCGCGGTGACATGGGTCAAATTGGCATTGCCCAGGCGTGCGCCTTGCAAATTGGCATCGGTCAAATTTGCACCCATGAGGTTGGCATCGTTCATCCGCGCACCGCGTAAATTCGCGCCACTCATATCTTGACCCTGCAAATTGGCATCGGTCATATTCGCCCCATCGCCATCACCCCATTCAAAATCGAAATCGACATCCAAATTGCTGAGGGCGCGCCTGATTGTGCCTTTGCTCATGCCCAAAATTTGATCGCGCAATTCGCGTCCCAAATTTCTGAGGCTCTCGAAATCACCACCAAAATCGGGGGCATCCATCGGGGGCATCCCGCGCATCCGACCATGCCGTCCACGCATGTCGTCTTTGAACATGCCCTCTAAATAGATGACCAATTGATTAACAGCATATTGCACCTGTGCGACCATCTCTTGTTCGGTCAAATGGTCATCTGTTTCGAGCTGGAGTGTTTCGGTGATATAAAAATCATCTGGGAATAGCTCACATGCCTTGCGGTGTAATCCGTTATAGCCTTTCACGGTCATCTTGCCCGTGCCTTTATAAGTGCCTGTGGCAACAGCACGATGTGTCGAACTTTGCAATGCCTTAAGCGCACGCAATAGTTGCATCACTTGTTGTCTTTGGTTCTCGTCCATGATTTTGCTCCTGTATACTCTCATCAAGACTCAACTTATTCTTGGTAACGACTTCATCATCGGCATAGGGCGCATCTGGTTGTTGAATAGCCAGCAAAGTCTGTGGGCTGACTAGCCCGCGCAGGGTCTTTTTGGCATGAAATAAGCGTGATTTAACCGTGCCAATATTCACACCCATCACTTCGGCAATTTCGGCATACGACAATTCTTCTTCGCAATACAAAATCAATGTTTGGCGGTGATGTTCGGGCAATTTGTCGATCGCCTCTTGCACCTCCATATAGAGCAACAACCAATGCGCGACATCATCAGGCGGGGCAGATTTATCGGCATGAAACGACACGCGAACTTCTATGGGGTCATCATCCAGCGATACTTCGTCATACCGTCCCCCACGCCGTAACACATCATAGGCTTTATTCCGCGCCACCCGAAATAAAAATGGGCGCAACTTTTCGGGTGGGTGAATATCATCCAGATGGGTATAGAGTGTGATGAAAGTATCTTGCACAATATCTTCGGTCAAGCCAACATCGCCAATGAGCCGATACACAAAACGGGTAATGGCTGGTTCGAGCGTCATATGAAGCCAATCGAAGGCTTGTGGATCGCCCGCTTGGGCTTGTTGAAGATAATCGTGTTCGATATTCTGCATCACATTCGCATCTCCTATCTCTTGATACAGAATACGCAAGCATGAGCATATCGGTTCAATATTTATCGAAAATCCACCGCATAATGGTATAATTGGCGGCGAGGGCGGCGTAATCGCCATATTGATGGAATGTATCCAATGTGGCTTGTGGCGATACTTTGCCATCTATCCCAAAAAAATAACGCCCAACGGCGGCTTGTAATGCAACATCGTTATGCCCCACCACATGATGCACCGCTAATGTGCGTTGTAGTGTCCACGATGCTGTCCAGCGCCCAATGCCTTTGATGCTCACCAACACATCATAGGCTTGGTGGGCGGTCATATCTAAAATGGATTCCAGATTCAAATCGCCCGCCGTGATCCGCTGTGCGATGCTGATCATCAAATTCATCCGCTTGAAGGTGATTTTAAGCGGTACGAGTTCGTCTACAGTCGCCCCTGCGATTTGTGACGGTGTGGGGAAGGCGTATCCGCGCAGACCATCGGCTTCAAGAAAATGTCCACCCCATTCAACCAACCACCGTTGTGCTTTTTGCGCCGCCACCCACGCGATTTGTTGTTCGATAATGGTGTGCATCAACGCCTCGAATGCGGTTTGTGTGCGTAACCAGTGTAAGCCAATCATCGGCTCGACCACCGCCCATAAGGCTGGTTGCGATTTGGCAAATTCATAAAATGGAGAATAGTTTAGGTCGATGCACAAAATATGTGCCACCTGAGCGAGCAATTCATCTGGTTCAATCGTTGTATTGGCATTCATCACCCAGATGTGTAATTGGGGATGATGAATATTCCCCTCGCCCTCGACCCGAACCATGACCAATCCGCCCCGATGATGCAGTGTCCGCCAATAGCTATTGGCATGTGCGAATTCCATGATCGGATGCGTATAACGCCCCAGCAACTGTATCATCAGTGGAAAATTGTAAGGAGGTACGGGTGATAACACGCCTAATCGATAAGGAAATTTGTGACTCATGCACATAGCCCTTTTTAGGGTACAATAAGCCCATGATTATCATGAAGCGAGTAATTTATCAATGACCACTATTCTTGTTGTAGATGATACCGAAATCAACCTCAATCTCATTGAAAGCCTGCTCAGTTATTCGGGGCATACCGTCCTCACCGCACGAGATGGGTATCAAGCCCTAGAGATGATGAGTCAACAGACGATTCAACTATTGGTGGTAGATTGGATGATGCCCCGCATGGACGGCATTCAATTGATACGCGCCATACGCGAGCAATTCCAAGAGCCGTATCGCTATATCATCATGCTCACTGGTCGGCAAGAGCGCGATGCCGTCATCACAGGCTTGGGCGCAGGGGCAGATGATTTTATCACCCGCCCATTCAATGCCAATGAATTAGAAGCGCGTATCGCCATCGGGGTGCGAATTATCGAATTAGAAAATCGAATGCGCGACCTAATTTTACAGACGGAACGCTCGAAACAAATTTGGGAAGCCACAACCGACTCGATTGTGCAATTGATCTGCCTGCTCGACCGCGAGGGCAATGTGATACGGGCGAATGGTGTGGTCGAAAATTGGCGATTAGCATCGGCATATCAAGCGAAAGGCTTGCATATCAGCCATTTATTGGGCAAGGTGTATCGAGATGCTGGCACAAAATTGGGCATCATATGGGAGACCGCCCAACATGAATTGGCACACGGCATGGAATATAATGTCGAATGCCAAGACGAAAAACTCGGCACATACTTCGATATTCACTTTCAGCCGATTAACCCGTTTGGTGGTTTGGCAGAACAAGAAGAGGCATTCGCCGCCGTCAGCATTCAAGATGTCACCGAGCGCAAACAACTCGAACTCAGCCTGCAAGAAGCCGTCACCCAATTGGCAATAGAGCGTGATAAAGCCGATAATGTGTTGCTCAATGTATTGCCCCGCCCCATTGCAGAACGCCTGAAGGCGGGCGAAAGCACCATTGCTGAATATTATGATAGTGCAACGGTGTTATTCGCCGATTTAGTCGGCTTCACCCCGCTCACTGTGGCGCTCTCTCCCCGTCAATTGATGGAAATCTTGAACACCGTCTTCTCGACATTCGATGCCATGACCAAACAACATCATACCGAAAAAATCAAGACCATCGGCGATGCCTATATGGTGGTGGCGGGTGTCCTCGATAGCGAGCCAGACCATGCCAAACGCATCGGCAAATTGGCGCTGGCGATGATGCACATGATGAATGTGATTAATGATCATGTGGGCATCGATTTAGAATTGCGTATCGGCATCGATAGCGGGCATGTGGTGGCGGGGGTCATTGGCACAACCAAATTTTCGTATGACCTATGGGGGGATGTGGTCAATACCGCCAGTCGTATGGAATCGACTGGGCAAGCGGGTAAGATACAAGTCACAGAACGCGCCTATGAATTGCTCAAAGATGATTTTATACTCGAAAAACGTGGTTTAATAGATGTTAAAGGGAAGGGCATGACCCTCACCTATTGGCTTATTGGTGAGAAGAAAGAGGATTAAGCGATGGCGTTGTTGCCGATTATCAAAGTAGAACATCCCGTTTTGCGGAAAAAAGCGATAAAAGTGACCAATTTCGATAAAACATTTCAGCAATTGGTCGATGACATGATAGAAACGATGATCGATGCGCCCGGAGTGGGGCTTGCCGCGCCACAAGTCGGTGTGAGCCAACGGCTAATTGTCGTGCGTTTGCCCGATGATGAAGAGAGCAAAGCGGAATATGGCGACCAAGCAGGGGTGATTTATGTGGTGGCAAATCCAAAAATCATCAAGACCAGCAAAGAGGTGGTCGATGGCATTGAAGCCTGTTTATCGATTCCGGGTTATTATGGCGAAGTGGAGCGTTACGAGACGATTGTCATCACAGGGCAGGATCGGTATGGCAAAGATTTTCGCGTCAAGTCAAAAGGCTGGCAGGCGCGGGTTTTTCAGCATGAGATAGACCACCTTGATGGCATCCTTTATACCGACATCGCCAAAAAGATGTGGCAGGCGAAAGACGATGACACCCCCGCAGATGAAAATGTCGAAGCGGGTGATCTATCGGCATAATGCATCAAAAGGACGGCGCTGTGCCGTCCTCATATTAATCTTTCATCGCGGCGCGTAACCGTTGCTCCAATTCGCCGAGCATTGCCGCCGTTGCCCCCCATATTTTATGTTCACCGAATAAATAATATGGCAAACGGATTTTCACACCGCGCATTTCTGCCTCATCCACCCCTTTGATATGCGGATTGAGTAATTCCGCCAACGGGAAATAAATCACCTCTGCCACTTCATGCGGATTGGGGAAGCAAGTGGGTTTATATGCCACACTGCCGATGGTCGGATAAACGGTGAAATGACTCGGCGGAATATAAAAATGATTCAGCTTGCCCAAAATGGTGATTTCATCATCACATACACCCAATTCTTCGCATGTTTCGCGCAGGGCAGTGGCGATAAAATCGGCATCTTGCGGGTCTTTTTTGCCACCCGGAAAGCTGATTTGCCCGCTATGCGTGCCGAGATGATCAGTACGCCGTGTGAGGATGATGCTATATCCGACCACATCGGGATAAACCAAACCCAACACACCCGCCTCTTTGATAGGCTTATCCCGATTTTCGGGTAACATGCCACGCGGATGGGGTGCCATCGTCTCTTGTGCCTGTTGCGCGTTGAAGTTGGGCAGATGAAGCGCTTTGCGGATAATATCGAGTGTTATCATTGATCGAACCACACATGTAAATAATGATGACGACGTGGGTATAATTTGCCCATCGTGATTTGGGGGATGGGTTGGTCTTTGGGGATGAGGCGCAAGCGTAACTGGCTGATGGTCGGTCTGCCAAGCGATTGCCATGCGCTCAACTGTTTTTCGATTTCGATGAACGTATCGGAGCTGGCGAAGCAATGCACCATCCCCATGCCATAATATGGCACGAAGGCGGCGCTGGCGGCGGATAGCAAGGCAAATCCCTCACCTTCCATGCCATAGGCTTTATAACCATCGCGGATGGTATATAGGGCGAACACATCTTTATCCCCCTCATGAAGCATCATGAAGGGGATGAAGCCATACCAATATTCGATGGTGTTGAGCGGTGCGCTCAGATAGCAGATATCGGCATCATTAGCGAGCAACATCGCCAATGCAACGGTATCCACTTCGTGAATTTCATCAGCAAGGAGCATCAACTCGGTGCTACCGACAAATTTTCGCACCATCGGACCTTCGGCAATGCCCCGAATATAGACAAAGGCGCTGGGCATGACATTTTCGGCATATAATGTGCCATCGGCTTCTAATTTGAACGATGCCATCACTTGTAGACCATCTAACCATATCGGGGCGATAATCCGCCCTTCGGGTTTAATCTGTTTGATCCATGCGATGGGCATGTCCCATATGCCACAGGTGGCGACAATGCGGTCATACGCGGCACGGGGTGCATACCCTTCTGCGCCATCTTTGTTGACCACTTTGACCATGCCATAACCATTACGGACGAGGTTGGCTTCGGCTTCTTTAGCAATATCACGGTCAATTTCGATAGTGGTGATAGTCCCCTCTTTATGAACCAAGTGCGCCATCAATGCCGATACATACCCCGTGCCTGTGCCGATATGCAACACATTCTGACCAGGCTGGAGCGACAACTGTTGAAGCAAATGCGCCACCATGCTGGGCATGGTATCTGAACAAGTGGCATCCCCCCGTAAATCGGTCTTCACGGGGATGGATTGGTCATCATACACTTGCTCTATGGGCGCATCGGGCAAAAATAAATGACGGGGTATGGCGAGAAGGGCTTCTTCGACACGCGGGTCGTATAATTTACCCCGCTCACGCAACAAATCCACTAGAGATTGTGCAGGGTTAACTTTTGGCATATTCACCTTTTCTACTTATGCCGACACCATACCATGCTCGTCGTTTGCGGAGCGATACACCAGGGTCGACACCACGCGGGCGCTCGGTACGCACCCGTCCTCGCGCATCAATATGCACCTGCCCCGCTTTTTGTAGGCGGGCGAATTCTTCGGGCGTAATCAATGGGGCGACTTCACCACCCAACCGATTCACACGGTCGGTCATTTCATCTTCTTCAACCCCCATTGATTCACCCAATGGGGTGTTCGGTGTTTCATTCGACATCGTAAACATTACCTCCAAATGAGGACTATAACCATAATCAGTATAGCATCATTTTGTGCCAGAAATACATCATGGTTTGATAAATTACACATCTCTATTG
>PGTJ01000297.1 GCA_002794515.1 Phototrophicales bacterium | reverse complement strand
GAATTTGCCAGAAGTTTCTGGGCATTATCTCTATAAAAAAAATCCGTGCCTCACCGAATTATAATCATGTGCCTGTGATCATCTCGACCGCCAACATGTTGGTATCACGAACCATACAAGACGAGATGAGTCCGCAGGATCATCTGATTATCAAGCCTGTGCATCCACGCGCCCTAACAACGATTATCGAAACGATTTTCTCGCCCGAATCGCAACAACCTGCGCCAAAAACGATCAATACTACCAATACCACCCCAAAAGTGATATCAGAAGAGAGCGATAAAAAAGATACACCGAATATATCTTAATCATAGGGGCGCAAAAGGATGCGCCCCTGAACCCATCTATAGCCAATTATGGCAAGCGCAAACTGGCGACCACTTCCCCTTCACGATTTTTGAGGACAACCACATCGCCCGATTCAAACACGGGCAAATCACGCCCCCAAAAGAACAGCACGGGTGTATTTTCGCCTGCGCGAGTGTTGATAGTCACACCTGCCCCACTGAATAAGCGCCTATCGTTGGGGAATGTGAAGATATTGCCCTGTCCATCGCTCAATGTCCAGCCACTAATATCAACTAAATTTCCATCGTTACGGATAACGACTTGCTCACGAGTAATGTCGCCAACACCATTGACTTCGAGGATTTGCACACGCAGTTGCGAATTGGATGCCGTTGGTGCAAGGGTAATAGTCGGGGTGAGGGTGATGGTCGGGGTCGCCTCGCTGGTAGGGGCAAAGGTGGCGGTGAGCGTTTGAGAAACAGCGCGTGTTTGTTCATCAACAGGTGGTCGGGTGGGCAAAGCACGAATGAATGTTTCTTTGGGGCAATTTTCGAGGGGGTTGATCGGCACCGTCCCCACACGCAACAAACGCGAGTCTTCTTCGGTGAGGTTATTCACCGCCATAATATCCAAAAAGCTCACGCCATAGGTGACACCCAGTGATGACGGCGACTCGCCCGATTGTAAGGTATGGCGAATACACCCTTCTGGCAAAGGCGCATCGGTGCTAATCGCCCCTTGTGAATTGACGAATGTTGGGTCGATGGTCGGGGCAGGAGGCAATGATACTTGGGTGTCATCACGGGCATCGGGTGGCACATTGGCAACCGCCACACCACCCCGATCGGGTGTGGCGGTGACGACCTGATACACAATCATCGGTGTGGCATTTGGATCTTGTGTGGCGGTGATGATGACCTCAAATGTCACCAAACGACTCGTCGTCTGTTCGGCGGGGCGATTACTACCAAAAATAGCGATCACACCAAAGCCCACTAACCCCGAAATGATGATATTCAAAATGATTATCGGAATTAATCCTCGTCGGTTCATAAGTGTTATATCCTCGCTTCTGGCAACACATCATAGCGATATGTGCCGTCAATATCCAAGACAAAATCAGCACCAAACGCCCCCGCGGGTGTCCATGCACCCCGATAATCCCCATCCAAAACGCGCTCTACCGCCAAAATGCCCGCACTCGCCGTAAAGCGATACCCCTCCACACATTCGAGCCATGCTTCGGCAAAAAATCCTTCTGGTGATTGTGCCTGAGCATAAATATATGTCCGTCCTGTTTGGCGGGTGTAATCTGATGGACCGCGTACAAAATGGTCTATCTGTTTATTCAGCCAACCACGTATTGCATCAAATTTGAGCATCCACTGGAGCGGATAACCCATCGTTTGTAGGGCAATAATCTGGCTGGGTGGTGCAACCATATAGGCGGTGATATTGGGGATGCCTGTGGTGCGGTATGCCGTTGATACATCACCCCAAGGGATGGCAATGGCAGTGAAATCGCCATGTGGCATCTTCACCTCGCGTTTGAGCCTGCCCATTTCAACGGGTTGTAGTTTGCCATTGCGCCGAATTTTGCCCCCCGTTGGCAACATCTCCACCAAACTTTTGAGCGTGCCTGCGGTGATGCCGAACTCGGATTGGGTGATATTGAGCGCCGATATGACCACCTCTAACTGCGTGGCATCTGGACATTGGGCAGAGACATATTTACATAAACAATCGCTGGGGACAATATCGAAGCCGACACCGGGCAAAATGGCAATACCCGCTTGTTTTGCTTGTTCATCTAGGGCGAATAACGCCTCGTAAACATGAATTTCACCCGTGATATCCAGATAATGAGCGCCCACCAACAAACATGCGCTGACCATCGGCTGATAGGTATGGATGAATGGACCCGCCACATGCAACACCAATTCGACACCATATTGGCGCAACGTATTGGCGACATGCGCGGTGTTGGTCAATTCAAATACCACATAATCTAGCCCATATTGGTCAGCGATGGCTTTGAGTTTTAAGCCAGACCGTCCTGCGATGATGGGGTTGTGTCCGCGCAACACCGCTTCTTCGACCAATAAGCGCCCTGTGTAACCTGTTGCACCGTAAATCATCCATGTAGCCATGATTTTTCCTCATATTGGCTGATTGCCAGAATATCACCCCATTATAACACCACATGACTCATTCATCACCGAATAATTTGAGCCATTCATCCACTTCATCGGCAGAGAGTTTGACATCGACCGCTTCGCCTAAATCGGGACGAATGGGGACGGGACGTTCTAATAGACGGGCAAATTCCATCGCCTTGATGGTTTGCATCCCCTGACGCTTGGCGATATCCAACACACCATTATCCGATGAGACAACTGTCCAATTTTTGGGATGTTTTTCTTTATAAATACGGTCAATGATGACTTTATCGGCGCTGGATGTATGACTGGCAAAGACGACCCGCACCGACTTGGTAGACATGCGCGATGTGCCACCGGGCAACCCTGCATCGAAGACCACCACACACTGACGGCGTGTCCGTGCCGACCAACCGATTAACTTTTGTACCAATTTCGCCTCATCATCGGGGTCGTCCAATTGCAAATCGGGCAATTGACCGATCAAGTTGTGTCCATCTATCAAATACGACATCGCCATCACCTCATTTCATCACTATCGGCACGATATTCGCACCACGCTATCTTGATATATCCCATATCCCCCAATGGGGTATTGTGCAGTCTTGTTTAGGGTCTCATCACTTGTATGGTATCGAGTATCATCGTCAAGCAGGTATCGCTGGCACAAGGCGAGATGGGCAAATTGGTCACATCCCACCATGTATATACACCAATACCCAATTCATATACTCCTTCTGGCAATCCATCTAACGGGATGGCGTGGCTATCATATTGCCAAGAGCCTTCTGACCACAATGATGTGGGGTTTAGCCCGTTCATCGGAAAAGAATCGTGTTGCGCCACCAAGACACCCTCTTTGAGCAAGAAGGTGGTGATGGTGTAATCATAGGGGATAGGGTCT
>PGTJ01000507.1 GCA_002794515.1 Phototrophicales bacterium | reverse complement strand
GATGACATTTTATTTTTATGATCGCCGTTTATGGCGACATATCGCTTGGTCGGGATTAATCGCGTTTATCGTTTGTATACCGATGTTTTTATATTGGCTAACCTATCCTGATTTGGCGTTCCAACGCTTTTCGGGTGTGGCTATATCGAGCATAGACCGATTTTTTGCCAATATAGGCGAGTGGTTACGCATGTGGACAATCGAAGGCGACTGGTTTGAGCATCATAACATCCCACTTCGTCCTGTGTTGGATACCCCGCTCGTGATTTTGGTCGTTGTTGGTTTTATTGGATTGTTCATCCATACATGGCGCACAGGGCAATGGTTGTGGATTATCGGTTTATTAGGTGTATCGGCAGTTGGGATATTGACTACCCATGCCAATAGCCTGATTCGCAATATCGGCTCGGTGATTCCTGTTTCGCTCATCATCGGATATGGTGCGTGGATGATGACCCATATGGGTAAACGGTGGCGTATCGGTTGGATTATCCCGACTTTTTTATTGGCATGGGCAGGAATCAATAGTTTGAATGCCGTCACCGCATGGTTGGATGTCCCCGCATTATATACCCGTATGGAACGCCATATCGGGCAAGGGGTCGCTTATCTGCGCCATAACACCCCGCTTGATGCATGGTTATATTTTTCGCCGTTTTCTTCATCACACCCTGTTTTGCGATTTCATCGTGAGGCATTGCGTCCACGCCTTGTGAATGGATTAGATGCGACTGTTTGCCAAGTCATTCCAGATGTTCCAGAGGCATGGTATTTCGGCATTACTCAGTGGGATGCACATTTTGAGGAGCGGTTACGCTTGTGGGGGGATGTTCAAAGGGTGTATACCGAGCCAGTCAATCCACATCGTTATGCCATTTATGTTTTACAACCGAATGTCACCATGCTCGGAGCAATCCAATCGATTATATTTGGCGAAAAACTCGAATTACGGTTACTATCGACCATCCCCCAAACCATCTCTAAGCGGGCTACGTTAGATATAACTTTTGCCATGCGCCGAATAGGGGATATATCCGACCCACTCGAAATATATACACTTTTCGTTCATGCCTATGATTTTCCACTTCCGACCGAGAATGTCATTGTACGGGCGCAATTGGATGCCCCACTGTGTCATAGCACCCCACCATATGATTGGCGTGAGGATGAGTGGGTGATAGAATCATTTTCGTTGGTATTTCCGCCCGAATTGGCTGTTGGAACGTATCAATTGGCAATGGGGATTTATATCCAACCCAGTTTTGCCCGTTTGCCGATTTCAACGACCCGTGATAGTTATTTATTATCGAGCATCACCCTAGAGGAATAAGGATTATGCGAATTGGCATTTTAGGCGGTGGACAGTTGGCGCAAATGCTCACCCAAGCCGCCATATCATTGGGATTAGAAACCGCTATT
>PGTJ01000494.1 GCA_002794515.1 Phototrophicales bacterium | reverse complement strand
CTATAGCGCCTATTTCACCGAGACGGCTGTCGCCGTAGAAAGCAACATGACCGCCACCATGAATGCCATCGAGACCGAATTGTCGCTTTTGGCAACAGCGACATCATCAACCGCCACCGCACAAGCTGAATTGCAACAAGCGACATTTGTGGCACAAATTCAATTGGATAATCAAACCGCCACAGCAGAGAGCATCAGCGAACAACAAACTGCCACGGCTCAAGCTGAAGGGAATATCACTGCCACCGCATCTCAAAACGAGACGCTGACAGCAGAAGCCAATGTGAATGCCACACAAACCGCACAGGCGAATATCACCCAGACGGCAATTATCGCCTCACAACAAACAGAAATCGCCCTGTCATTCACACCAACATTCACCAACACACCAAATCCGACCAGCACACCACAACCTTCAGTCACACCGATTACGGATGTGACGGAAGAAATCGCGCCCGATGCACCAGCTCCCACACAAAATATCACCGACTTGTTGCCGTTAATCTGTGCGGGCTTGGCGATATTAGGCTTTTTGGTCATCGTATTGGTGATATTTGTCAGGCGAAATGAGAAGTAGAAATCGTTATTCGGTGGCGGACAGATGCACTCGCGTGCTAGTCCGCCATTGAAACCGTATAAAACAATATTATTCTTCAGATGAGGCTTGGGCAAACCGCAAACTCATCCCTGTGGCTGTTCGGGGGATAAATCCTTCCCAATAGCTATAATCTTCTGTACGGTTGCCATTTTCATCAAAGCTGGCAACCCCATCATTGGCATTTTCGACAATCGGACGCAAATAAGCATTGTTATCTACACCGCGCAGATATTGGTCTAAAAATGCCGTGACAAAATGTTGGTTGATATTATTGATGCGCCGTTCATCCCATGCTGGTTCGGAATACCGTTCATAATCGGCAAAATCACGAACAGTGGCGGGCGGGATATTCGGCGCGACATTATGTAAGGCATTGGCATAAGTGAGCAGATAGCGTTCTGAATGAATAGCATTGTCGAATAGCCCAACAACTGCCCAATACCCCGATACATCGTCTTTATCACCCACCACCCAGAATGATGGAATACGAATACCCGCGAGTGCTTCTGCATCCCAAAAGCCAATGCCCGACATGCCAAAAGCAACTAAATCTCCACCCCAGGGCGCAAATACCACCACCGCTTTAATTCGTGGGTCGACAAACGAAGCATAAGCCTCATCATCAGCCGTACGTGGCGCGATGATTGGCAAAAATCCTTCTAAAATATCGTTATACCCAGCACCAACAGCATTCAGTGCGCCATATCCGCCCATCGAATAACCGATGATAGCCGTATTATCGGCATTGACCAAGCCATTCAGAAAGCCACTTTCGCCAGCGAGTCGCGCCATTTCGTTCAAGACAAATACTTGATCGAGCGAGCGATTATAGAGGGTGCTAAAAAAGCTGGCGGTGTCGGCAAAGGTCGAATCGGTATGGTCGATGGCGACCACCACATACCCCTTCGATGCCAAATTT
>PGTJ01000587.1 GCA_002794515.1 Phototrophicales bacterium | reverse complement strand
GAAAACAGGAGCTCAAGCAGGCGATGTATTGTTATTTATGTCTGATGTGCGGGATGTGGTTTATGCGTGTGTCGATAAACTGCGCCGTCATTTGGCAGAACGCCTCAAATTAGCCGACCCCAACACCCTCGCCTTTGCGTGGGTGATTGATTTTCCGTTGTTTTATTGGGATGACGAAAACAAACGCTGGGATCCCTCTCAGCATATGTTCACCGCACCCATGCCCGAAGATTTGGGATATTTAGATACTGACCCTGGCAAGGCGCGTGGCACACAATACGACCTCATTTGTAATGGTTACGAAGTGGCTGGTGGGAGCATCCGCATTCATGAACGCGCATTACAAGAAAAGATATTCCCGCTCATTGGTCAGACGATGGAACACGCCAGAGAGCAATTCGGGCATATTTTAGAGGCATTTGAATATGGCGTGCCACCTCATGGGGGGATTGCATGGGGTGTCGATCGCTTGGTCATGCTCTTTGCGGGTGTGCCGAATATTCGTGAGGTGATTGCCTTCCCCAAAACGCAAACAGGTAGTGATGCAATGGCTCATGCGCCGTCATTGCCTGAACCCGGTCAACTCGAAGAATTGGGCATTCGTGTGGTTGAAAGGGTCAAAGACGAGAAAAAATAGGCGCATCTAACTTTTCATGTAGGTGCTGTGTAACAATCCTGCCACAGCACCACCACCGAATATCCCTAAGAAATAAGGCAACAGATAGCTCAGATTTCCTGCAACCACCGCGGGACCGAATGTCCGTGCAGGATTAAGCGATGCCCCAGTGAATATGCCGCCCGCCAGAATCAAGCCGATGAGTGTAAAACCGATGGCTAAGCCTGCCATATTGCCCGCCTTGCCATAGATGCCTGCCTGAAATACCGTGCTGACCAAGAAAAATGTCAGTATGGCTTCAAATAATGCCGCTTGCCAGATATTGCTCGTGGTGAGTGTTCCCGTTGTTTCGCCGAGAT
>PGTJ01000061.1 GCA_002794515.1 Phototrophicales bacterium | reverse complement strand
TTGGTGGTTTGGTCTCGAATGCCCGTGTGAGTTATTCAGTCGTCTCTGAGCCATATTACTTCCCATTCAAAGGCAAGGGATATTATAGCTTTACCGATGATAACCCCGATGCAGGTCCGAGCGAATATTATTCTTATGACGGCGGATGGGTTGCCGACGGCGAGGGCATGACCGATGATGAAGGGCGCTACCTGCTCGAAATTCCTGCCGATTTGAAAGATGCAACGCAAAGCCAAGTGTATCGCATCGAGGCGACAGTCACCGATGAGAGCCAACAATCTGTGTCGAATCGGACAGAGGTGGTCATTCACAAAGGCGAGTTGTATGTCGGTGTGCGTCCACAACGGTATGTTGGCACACAAGGCAAAGAGAATGCTTTTGAATTCATCGCCGTTGATTGGGAGAGCAACCCCATCGCTAACCAGACGATTAATGTTGAGATTGTCGAACGGCGCTGGTTCAGTGTGCAAGAAGAAGATGAAAATGGGCGTACCATTTGGACATGGGATGTAGAAATTATCCCCGTAACCACGGCTACTGTCACCACCGATGATGAAGGCAAAGCTACCCTCTCATTCATACCACCCAATGGCGGCATTTTTAAGGCGACTGCTGTCACCAACGATTCGCGTGGCAATGAAATTCGCGCCAGCACCACCCTGTGGGTGAGTAGCCGCGAATATGTGTCGTGGAGACAGCAAAATAGCAATCGCATTGACCTCATCGCCAGCCAACGTGATTTTAGTGTGGGCGACCAAGCCGAAATCCTCATCACATCGCCATTTCAAGGCAGTGTCGAGGCGCTCATCACCATCGAACGGGGTGATGTCCTCACGGCAGAACGAATCACGATGGACAGCAACAGTTATGTTTATCAATTCCCCATATTGCCCGAATACGCGCCCAACATTTATGTCTCGGTCATATTGATCAAAGGGGTGGATGAGAATAACCCTGTGGCAGGATTCCGCATGGGTGTTTTAGAGATGAACGTGGATATTAATCAGAAAGCGATCACCGTTGAACTCACACCCAATGTGGAACAAGCCGCCCCTGGCGAGACTGTCACCTATACCATCCGCACCACCAATTATCTGGGCGAGCCTGTGCGTGCAGAAGTGGGTGTTGGTCTGACCGACCTCGCATCGCTGTCTATTTCTAGCCCGAATAGCTCGCCATTGTTGCAATATTTTTATAGCAGGCAAGGCATGGGTGTCTTGACGGCGATGGCGTTGACCATCAATACCGATCAGCTCACCCGCGAAATTTTAGATACCATCAAAGGAGGTGGTGGTGGACCGGGCGAAGGTGGTATTTTCGACATCCGTCAAGATTTTATCGATACCGCTTATTGGAATGCCAGCCTCGTCACCGATGAAAATGGTGTTGCCACATTTGATGTGGTCATGCCCGATAACCTCACCACATGGCGTTTAGATGCCCGTGCCGTCACCAAAGGCGAAGACGGGGTGATGCTGGTCGGTCAGAATACGCTCGATCTCATCAGCACGCGCCCGTTGCTCATTCGCCCCGTCACCACACGCTATTTTGTCGTTGGCGATTTAGCCACACTCTCGGCGGTGGTCAATAACAATACTTCCGAAGACCAAATGGTGACGGTCGATGTGTTGGCAGAAGGGGTGACGATTGAAGGTAGTACACGCCAAGTCGTGGCGATTCCCGCCGGGGGTCGCGCCCGTGTGACATGGCAAGTGATGGTCGAAGATGTGCAATGGGTAGATTTAACTTTCTTTGCCTCGAATGAAGATGGCACATTCACCGATGCCAGCAAGCCCCCGCTTGGTCAGACCGATGAACGGTTGTTGCCTGTGTATCGTTATGAAGTGCCAGAGATTGTTGGCACAGGCGGATTTTTGCGCGGTGCAGAGACCATCACCGAAGCGGTCATCCTGCCACGTCAGTGGGAGACATACGAAGGTCAATTGACGATCGAGACCAGCCATTCACTGGCATCTGCCGCCGTAGAAAGTTTGGATTATCTTGAAGTGTATACTCAATATGGCACAGAGACGATTGTCAGCTCGTTCTTGCCCAATATCATGGTCTACCGCGCTATCACCTCGCTTGGTTTAGATGACCTCAAACTCAAAGCCGCACTCGACAGGCGCACAGACCGTGCTATTCAAGCCTTATATGCCCAACAACATGCCGATGGTGGCTGGGGCTGGTGGTATACCGATTGGAGCGACCCAATTGTCAGCGCATGGGTGATTATCGGCTTGCAAACCGCAAAAGATAATGGTTATCCCGTCTCTGATAGTGTGATTCAACGCGGTCAACGGTATCTCGCCGGAAATCTTATCACACCAAGCCTGAGGGTTGCCACATGGCGATTGAACCGTCAATCGTTCCTCTTATACGCGCTGGCATATAGTGATGCCCCCAATATCGCCGCCATGTCTACATTGTACGACTCGCGGGAACGCATGAGCATTTATGCCAAGTCGTTGTTGGCGCGTGCCATGCACAAGGGTGGTGCGGATGAAGCACGAGTCAGCACGCTCATCTCGGACATCATGAATAGCGCGATTTTGAGCGCCAACGGCGCACATTGGGAAGAGACGGGGCGTGATTATCGCAATTGGAACACCGATACACGCACAACGGCGATGGTCTTGGGGATGCTCACCGAACTGCGTCCCGATAACGAACTCATCCCCAATGTGGTGCGTTATCTGATGGTCATGCGTCGTGCCGATGCGTGGTCTACCACTCAAGAAACGGTATGGTCGCTCATGGCGCTCACCGATTGGATGCTCATCTCCGAAGAACTGAAGGGCGATTATGATTACACCGTGACGTTCAATGGCGAGGAACTCATCAGCCAGAGCATCAACGCCCAAAATGTCAGAGATGAACAAACAGTTTATGTGGATGTGGCAGATATGGTGCGTGGCGAAGCCAACCGCATCGTATTCGACCGTACCGCAGGCACGGGCAATCTGTATTACACCGCCTACTTGCGCGTCAATCTACCTGTGAGCGAGGTCGAACCGCTCGATCGGGGTATCATCATCAACCGCCGTTACACATTGGCAGATGACGAGACCAACACACCCATCACCGAAGCCCATATTGGCGAATTGGTGCGTGTGCGCTTGACCATCATCATCCCCAACAGCCTGCATTATGTGACGATTGAAGACCCGTTCCCAGCAGGTGCCGAGGCGGTGAACCCGAATTTGCTCACCAGCCAACAAATCGGCACACGCCCCGAACTTAATTTGGGCAACCCATTGAGCCGCGGTTGGGGCTGGTGGTATTTCAGCAATATTCAGTTCTACGATGAAAAGGCGATTTTAAGCGCCACCTATTTGCCTGCGGGGACATACGAATTTGTGTATACTATCCGTCCGGGCTTAGAAGGCGTGTATAATGTCATCCCGCCGATTGGGTATGAATTTTACTTCCCCGATGTGTACGGTCGCGGGGCAGGGAGTATCTTCACGGTGTTGCCTGCGCGGTAGCGGTTCGTTTGTAATGGTGTTGTGTTTAACACTGGCGGATTAGCGCAAAGCGCGTATATCCGCCAGTACAACTCACGGCAATTAGAGATTATTTTGCATCTGTACGGGACGATTAGAGGTGTCTACCTCGTATATCGTCCCTAAATATCTACCCCAAAAAGTCCACCAGCAACCGATTCACCTCATCAGCCTTATCGTGTTGCACCCAGTGGGTCGCATCTTCGAATAACACCAAACGCCCATCTTTGCACCAATCAATGCTCGGCTGGGTCATGCGGTGGCTGAGATACGAATCTTTTTTGCCCCATATCATTAGCGTGGGGGGGATGATTGTCCAATCTTCAGGTGGGGCAGGGGCATGACGGACATACGCCCGATACCAATTCAGCATGGCTCTCAGCGCCCCTTTTTGTGACCACGCTTGGTGATATTCGGCTAAATCGGCATCGGTAAAACTGCCTTTTTTGGCGTTGAACTTGATGTAATTCAGCATCACCTTAGAATCGATCGCATGGAATAACCCCTCTGGCAAGATGGGCAATTGAAAAAACAGCGCATACATACTTTTGGCGATTTGGCGCACATCCAATTTACGTATGAATTTCTCGAATACCTGTGGATGTGGCACATTCATGATGACCAATTTTTTGATGTATTCTGGATAGCGTAACGCCAACCACCACCCCACCATCGCCCCCCAATCATGCCCAACGATATTCACCGCCTCATGCCCCGTGGCGCGGAGCAATCCGACAATATCCAGCACCAATTCGTCTATCCGATAATCGGCTAATTCGGGTGGTTTATCCGTCAGGTTATAGCCACGTTGATCGGGTATCCACACATAAAATCCCGCATCGACTAATGGCTGAATTTGCTTGCGCCACCCATACCAGAATTCGGGAAAGCCGTGTAATAAAATCACGGGTTTGCCGTTGGAGTTGCCCGCCACTATCACATTCATCGCAATGCCGTTGGTACGAATAATGCGGTTTTCCATATTCATTCCCCTTGTTCATTCGTCTCTGAAGATGATTTGCCGTGCCGAATTTGTCTGATAAACCCCATTAGCCGAGGCATCAGTTGGGTATATGCCCAATATAACGCGGGATAGGGTGCGTAATCCCACGCGCCGATATGCCGTACAATCTGTCCACGGAAGCCCTGCTTGAATTGATACACCCCCCATAGGCGGTCTGATTCGATAAATTCATCAGGCGCGCCCCACATATCATATAACGCATAGCCATTGGCTTTCGCCCAGCGCATGGCTTCCCATTGGAGCAGATAATTGGGCATTTTTTCCCGCGAGGTGTTGCCCGATGCCCCATAAAAATACCAACATTTGCGCCCAAAATGAAAGAGGAGCACATGGGCAATCGGCATATCGCCATCATAGGCGATCAGCCCATGCGCTAATCCTGCCACCATAAAATCGCGCCATGCCCGTTCATAGTAGGCAGGTGGACGGGTGAGAAAGTGATCGCGCTCGCCTGTTGTTCGATACAAGTCATACAAAATCGGCAGATCATCCACCGTTGCATGACGGATACGCACCCCCTTCTTTTCGGCAGTGCGGATTTTTCGGCGCGTGTTTTGGCTCATATTCGCCAATAGCGCTTCTTCATCGAGCGATAAATCGATGATGAGTGTATTACGAAATTGCACTTGGTCATCTGAAAAGCGCCAATGGGTTGCCATGAGGTGATTTTGGAGTGATATGCCAATCGGATTTGGCACATCGTCATCGCCATGTGGCAAGCCTGTGGCGATGGGCAAATCGGGATCGATTTTTAGCCATATCGCACGCTGTTTGCGCGCAAATTGTTTTAGATAGTCGAGGACAAAATTGCGGAGCATCTCATCTTCATATGCCAGCACCGCTCCTTTCGGGACATAACACACCGCCAAAAATGCGATGCGCCGTGTGAGGATGCTGGTCATCGCCACAATGACATCGTTATCATCATAAAACGCCAACCGAGTCGGCTTCCAACCCGTGGTGATATGCTTAAAATCACCCCATTCCCACGTCTGTAAGACATGTGAATAGGGTAATTGCTTGAGGGCATTATTCCATGTGTCGTGGTCATGAATTTCGGCTACGCGCATGGCTTAGCGCCTCATGGGGATGAGTAAAATATCATTGGTGATATGTGCGCCGTTGGTATCGGTCATCCGCAGGCGGGCGAATGTCACTGCATCGACCATGCCAATGCCGATTGTAAAATCATCTGTTGTCAATTTTTCTAATGACATCTGCACACATTCGTTGATTTGTTCGCCCTCGCGCCAGCCACCAGTTGGATAGCGGTTGTTCATTGGTGCGGCATCGTATTGTTCGATTAACCCGCCATTCGGACTGAGGACATGGATGAACAAATTATAGTTCCCCTCTGGAAATTGCAATGCCGACCAGATGAGGCAAATCTCGACCGAGTTATCTTGAATAGATAACGTGGGTTGTGCCAAGCCGATTTTATCTGCCAAGCGGTAAGCAATCGATGTGGATGTCGGTGGGGCGTTGATGGCAATCGTGCCGATGTTTGCCACCGTCATGGGTGTATCATCCCGTCCAATAATCGGTAGTTCTGCCAATGTTTCACCATCATATAATTTCACAATCAGAATATCGCTGATTTGCGTTGGCGCATCTTTGGGGATATAAATCCAATAGCTTTCTGCCCATTCTTGCCCCCGTTCCCAATCACTGGCGAGCAGGTTGCCCGCCGCGGGGTAGCTATCGCGCCGTACCACATTGGTTTGTGCCGAATGGAGCGCCACGCGCAAATTATCGTCAGCAGGACGTAATGCCCGCCAATATAGTGTGATCTGAATTCGGTCATCGGGCAAAGCACGCGGAAAAATAGGGGACATGCCGATCAATTCTGCCACATCACCAAAGCGATAATACACAGGACGGTCGATGACATTCGGTAAAGGGGCTGGTTGATAGGCGGGGATAAAATAACGGAATAGGGCAGATGCGCCCACGCCACCCATCACGAATAATAATATCAGCGCCCGATAGCGCCATTGGCGTGGTATCCACCCCGTGATGCCCACCGCCATCACACATCCCCATACACTGATGAGCGGGATGAGATAGCGACCCAAATTGCCACCCCAATATTTGCCAGACAGATAAAACACCGCTCCCACCATCGTCGCCATGAATATTGCCAACACGATGGTGATGTTGCGGGCGAATGCAGAGGGGAACAATGGTTTTTTGCTGATGATAGCGCGGATAACCCACATGCCACATCCCAATAGGCTGACCACTGTGAGGATGTTGAAATAGGTATATAATTCATCTCCAACGGCGACAATTCCACCACCGAATCGCGCCCAGAATGTCTCGTAGATGAACACCCCGTTACGCAGTGCCACATCCAACGAAAAACTGCCATCAGGGTTAATCGGTTGTGCGCCAGGGATATTCGGGACGGCGCTTAATGCCGTTGGGTCGCCATATTGAAGCAGGTTATGGGCATACCACCAGCCACCAATCACGAAGGTGATGACCAAAATCCACACCCAATATCGGATATGAGCGCGGGTGATGAGCAAGGTTATGCCAATTGGCACGGCTAAAATCAACGTATTGGCTTTGGATAAAATGGCGACACCCGCAAATAGCGCCAACAAGGTTGTGTTGCCCCAATTGGGATTATCACGTAGGATATACAGCATCATCAACACGGCGAATGTCGCGCCAAAAGTGGCGAGGTTATCATTATTCATCACGCTGGTGATGTAATTGAATTGCGCCCAAAATGCCACACTGCCCAATGCCAATAGGCGTAATGAACCCGATTGTGGGAATATCACCCGAAAGATGAACACACATCCGACCAACGTCCCCAAGCCGAATATCACCGATAGCATCCGTATGCGATACAAGGCATTGGCGACAGGGTTGGTCACATCTGGAAATTGTTCATCCGCACGATGCAAAAACAGATTGTTGTTATCATGACCAACTGCGCCGATGAGTGGGCTGTAATTCCCCCGATAAAACGGGTTATATCGCTTGCCCATCGCCTCGAATGGGCTGTTATCTACCCCGCGCACCAACAGCGAGGTCAGCCAATAATACAACGGCGGGTGATGATATTGCCCGACCAACGGTGTTTCGATATTGGGTGGAACAGGGGCGCTCATGCGCGTCAATAACTCGGCATGGGCATAATGTCCGACTTCATCGGGACCCTCGAAGGGCGGATTATTCAGGGCATATACCGTCGCAAAGATGAGGAATATGCCCAATATCAACATCGTGACGAATCGCTCGAAAATAGACACAATTTCACGCTCGTATCTTTAAGTAGGCTTTATAAGCATTATATACCAACGGATTATAAACCACATCCCACGCGCCCACAGACCGTACTATTTTGCCACCCCAACCGCGCTTGAAGCCATATACCCCCCACAATTCGTCATCCCGATTTTGAAATTCGGCTTCGAGGGTGGCTTCATCTGCATCTGGAATGCCCCACATATCGTATGTTGTGCATCCGTGTGATTTTGCCCACTGAATTGCCTGCCATTGCACACCATAGCTCGCCATCAGGTTGCGTTTGATGTTCGATGACGCGCCATACAAATACCACGCTGTTTTGCCCACCTTACATACGAATGCCCCTGCTAGGGCATCGCCGTCATGCTCCGCCATGAATAATGTCGCATCACCTTGTGGCACAAATAGGTCGTATGCCAACTGATAATAGGCGGGTTCATACACACCAAACGCATTGCGCTCGCTGGTGGTGTGCATCATGGCGGTGAATTTGACGACATCTTCACGGCTTGCCTGATAATAATGAATATCATTCTTTTGGCTCTGGCGGATTTTACGTCGTGTCCCCTGATTCATCCGCGCTAGGATCGTCTCTTCATCAGCCGATATATCGATCAAGATGGTATTCGGAGGTTGGATGATTTGTGGGCTGGGTTTAAAGCCCAATTTTTCAAAATCGGGCGCGGGTTCATCGACAAAAATGCCCGCCTCCCATTTCAGAAAACGCGCCTTGTGCTGTTTAGCGGTGTGATGAATGGCATCCCATAAGGGTTTGTGATAAGCATCATCAGATACATAAGGACCCATCGGCAAATAAGCGAGGTTGCCGAGCTTCATTGGCAAGGGCAAAAAGAGCAATTGCGTCCCGCCAACGATAGTATCATCTTGGCGCACGAGGGCAATCAGGGCAGATTGCCAGCCAAAAGCCGATTTCAACGCGCCAAATGCCGAGAGTTGCAAAGCATGGGCGCGGGGATGGGTGCGAACATACGCATCCCAAGCAATAGGGGAGGGTGTTTGTATGGTTATCATGCCCAACATTAAACCGCAAATAAGGCAATATAGCAATGCCTCTTTATGGATGTTGCCCAATTCCCCTATGGGATGAATGAGGCAAATGTGTTAGAATTTGCTCTTGTCGGTTAGCTTGGCGTTAATTGCGTCATAACCCATTTGCACCTCCATCATCAAAATGCTATACTTACATCGTTTGTGATAAAGAGTGCAAAGTTATAATTTTCAGTGGATGCAACTGGTTTAGAGGTGTGACCTCATGGAAATACTCAATCAATGGGCATTTATCGGCATGTTTTTTGTGTTAGCCCCTGTTTTACCCGCCTTGCCAATTGTGCTTGGTGGAATCATTAGCCCCAGAAAACCCAATGCCATCAAACAATCGACCTACGAATGCGGTGTAGAGACAGTGGGTGATACATGGGTGCAATTCAAGATGCAATATTATTTATATGGGCTGATCTTCCTCATCTTCGATGTGGAGATGGTCTTTTTATTTCCGTGGGCATTAGCCTATCGGCAATTGGATTTCTTCGCCTTCATTGCAGGGGTGTTGTTCATCTTTTTGCTCAGCGATGCCCTCGTCTATGCGTGGCGTAAAAATGTGTTGGAATGGGTGTAGCTTATGCAATGTGATAATATCATCAATACGCTTGCACCATGTTTGGTACGAGCAGGCTGGAATGGCGACCTCGCCAATTTTATCTCGATTTTGTTGGGTGTGGTGTTAGTCGCCACCTTTCCGTTGCTCATTACCATTTTGCTTATCTGGTTTGAGCGCAAATTTGCCGCCCGCGTTCAAGACCGTCTGGGTCCGAATCGTGTCGGTCCGTGGGGCTTGTTGCAACCATTTGCTGATGTCATCAAATTGCTCGGCAAAGAAGATATCACCCCCGCAGGTGCAGATAAATGGGTCTATAACATCGCCCCTGTGATGATGGTCATGTCGGTGTTGCTCATTTGGGCGGTCATCCCCATCACACCCATTCACTACGGCATGGATTTAGAAATTGGCGCATTATATTTTGTATCGGTGGCATCTTTCGGCACATTGGCGGTGATTTTAGCCAGTTGGTCGAGCAATAATAAATATGCGCTACTCGGCGCGTTCCGTGTGGTCGCACAACTGATTAGTTACGAAATCCCGTTGGCGCTGGCGTTGCTCATCCCTGTGATGTTGGCGGGTAGCATGAGCATGGTCGACATCACCAACGCCCAAGCGGGTATGTGGTTTGTGTTCATGTCGCCGATTGCCGCTCTGTTGTTTTTTATTTCATCACAAGCCGAGACAGGTCGTGGTCCATTCGACTTGCTCGAAGCCGAGTCGGAATTAGTGGCGGGGTTCAATATCGAATATTCGGGCATGAAATTCGCCATGTTCTTCGCGGGCGAGTTTATGCACGTCTTCACCAATGGTGTGCTGATGGCGGTTTTATTCACGGGTGGTTATATCGGTTTTGCAGGCTTGCATGAGAGCATCCCCGTGTTGGGCGCGGTGTTTTTAATCGCCAAAGCATCGATATGGTATGTTTTATCGTTATTGATGCGGAATGCCTTGCCCCGTGTGCGGATTGACCAACTGATGAATTTCAACTGGAAATTCCTTGTGCCTGTCTCGATTGTTAATGTCATCATGATGGCATTTCTCATCAAACTGGTGCAAGAATTGGGTATTGCCCCCACAGCCGAGCAAGCCAGCGATTTTGTCGCCAATATCCCGCAAACATTGGTGTTCTTATTCGGGAATTTTGTCTTGGCGGTGTTGGTACTGAATGTGTTGCGGATGAATTTCCGTCGGGAACGTTTGGCAGAAGAATCGGCAAGGAACGCCAT
>PGTJ01000694.1 GCA_002794515.1 Phototrophicales bacterium | reverse complement strand
CTCCCTGACCTGTGGTATAGACCATCATTGTACTCGATCCATATACGATATACCCCGCCGCCGCCAATTCCGACCCCTTCTGCAAAAAGTCGATCATCGTGCCATGTGTACCCGATGACACCTTGCGGAATATGGAAAAAATTGTGCCAATCGAGACATTCACATCAATATTCGATGAGCCATCGAGCGGATCATATAACAGAACATACTTGCCCGTGTCGTAGGTGGGTGGAATAGTCAGGATGTCGTCATGCTCTTCGGATGCCATCGCGCATAACCGACCCGTATGATCGTTGATTTTATACATAATTTCATCGGCGAATAAATCTAATTTTTGTTGGCGTTCGCCATAGGTGTTCACGCTATCGCTCGCGCCGATGATGTTGGTCAAGCCTGCGCGGTTGGTCTCTCTGGAGATGATCTTCGCCGCCAGCGCAATATCATACAAAATGCTGGTAAAAACACCTGTGGCATCGGGGTGATTTTTTTGTTGGTCTAAAATATGTCTTTCGATGGTGATGATTTTGCTCATGGATATAAATAACCTTTCTAACAAATTT
>PGTJ01000079.1 GCA_002794515.1 Phototrophicales bacterium | reverse complement strand
GCCCTGCGGCGTGGCAACACATCTGGCTCAATGAAGGATTTGCCACCTATGCCGAATTATTGTGGTTAGAACATACCAAAGGGGCAAACATGCTGAATAATCGCATACGCCAGATGTATGAAGAAATGGCACACATCGATTACACCTTCGATATCACCCCCGATGAATTGGTCAATTTTTTCAACCAAGTGCCATTGACAGGAAAAATGCTCACTCGCCAAGAAGCGATTGATGTGCTGAGCCTGTTGCTGGGGAATGGTTTAACATCTGACCAAATTCACGATATGGTCGATAGCATCACCGATGACATCCGTGATGAAGATTTGATCGATCTGATTGCAACCGCACCACTCCCCTATTTTGAATTATCATTTCGCCGTCTTTACACCGTTCTCAACATGCTCGATTTGGGCGAAATCGCCGATGAATGGGGCTTAAATCCCGATGTGATGATTGGCGATCCTGGCGCATCAAACTTATTCGCCTTACAAGTGTATCAACGGGGGGCATTAACACTCCACGCCTTGCGCCTCGAAATTGGGGATGATGCCTTTTTCGAGACGTTGCAAAAATATCTCGTGCGTTTTGATAATCGTCATGCCACCACTGATGATTTTATCGACATCGCCGAAGCCGTCAGTGGGCGCGACCTGCAGGCGCTATTCGATGGTTGGTTGTATCAATTGGCGATACCCGATATACCCCAAATGGATTTATATGCCCAAGATTTTCAGCCGTAGATGAACGGCTATTGCCCAATTTTCAGAAATGCCGTTACAATGAGATGAATACATATCTCTGAGGAATGAAATATGTCTGTCTTTGAAAATGAATGGCGTGCGTGTTTGCGCGAACAATATAAACATACCATCCGCGAGAATAATCCCAAAAATATCCACTCGTTGAAGATCGTCATGGGGCAAGTCGGCTTTGGTGATGACGAATTGCGCCACTTAGAATTACTCGCTACCATGCACATTGATGATGTAGCAGATGATTTTACGCCCAATTTAGATATTTTAGATGATATCACCACACACCCCACTGTGGCAGAACCATCTGTGCCTGTGGCGCATCCGTTGGAATGCCAGTGTCCTGCTTGTGTGAACATTGTCATGACACCGCATGATGATGAGGGACAACCGATCACCGATCCCGAAGCGATTGACGAACACAAAGCGAAAAAAGCCAAAGACAAACCCAAACAATTGAGCCTGTTTTGATCATTATGCGTCTATCTCAAGACGAACAATTCATGCGCCTCGCCATCGAAGAAGCCATGCTCGCATCTGCACATGGCGATATCCCGGTTGGCGCGGTCATCGTCTATCGGGGAACAATCATCGGACGTGGGCATAATGAGCGAGAATTGCACCACGACCCAACGGCTCATGCCGAAATTGTCGCTATACGAAAAGCATCGGCACTGTTGGGCGATTGGCAATTGAACAGTGCGACCCTCTATTGCACATTAGAACCGTGTTGTATGTGCGCGGGGGCAATCGTCCAAGCGCGAATCGCCCGTGTGGTCTATGGGGCGCTAGACCCCAAAGCAGGATGTGCGGGGAGCGTCATCGACTTGCTCCGACATCCGCACATGCCCCACACCATCGATGTCGATGTGGGGTTATATGCCGATGAGTGCGCCGATTTGCTCAATCAATTTTTTAGAGATTTGCGCCGTTAAATTGTCTTTTCGTAAAAACGATGGGTCTTATAAATCCGCATCCCAATGCTGATGAGCGTGCCGAGCATGTCTTGATTCGTCTCTAAAATCCAGCCACAATCCAACGCCCGATACGGCAAATTGGGGTCGCTGAGGACATTTCGTAATTCCGAATACATCAACACATCCAAGCCCTTGTTGCGATGTTCGGGCAAAATGCCCATTAATGGCACGCGCAACACATCGGCTTTGGGGCGAATTTTCCAATGCCACAAGGCTTTGATGAGCGTGATCCATTCGGGTGTGCCTGGTCGCGCCCCTGCCCGTTTGAGGATGATGTTCAGGTCTTGGACAGCCAGCATAAACCCAACTGGTTTTTCATCGACCTCGACAAACCATGCGGTGCGCGGGTCGAGGAACATGCCCAAACTGTTGATGAGCGCGTCTAGCTCTTTATCGGTCATGGGCGTAAAACCCCAATTGGCAATCCATGCCGTGTTATACAATTCTTTGAACAACTGAAAATCTTGTTTGCGCCGTTTGTTATCGAATGTCCGCACACGGGCATTATGTTGGCGGGCGATGCGGGCGGTGATTTTTTCGATGCGCTTGGCATTGCCCAATTTTTCGTGTTCTTCGGGTGTATGGTCATAATATAGGCTATAAACATCCATCACCTTATGAAATCCCGCGCCCTCGACCAACGTCTGATAATACGGCGGATTATAAGGCATGAGGATGACGGGCGGGGTGAATCCATCGATTAACAAGCCACATTCTTCATGGGTGGTGAAGCTCTGCGGTCCACGAATGGCGGTGCATCCTTTGGCTTTCGCCCATTGATAAGCGGTATCCAACAGGGCATGGGCGACTTGTGGGTCGTCTATCGTCTCGAAAAATCCGAACCAGGCGATATTCTCGTCATGAAATTGGTTATGGCGATGATTAATCACGGCGGTGATTGTGCCGACTGGCTCATCCCCCCGCCACGCCACAAAATAATCTCCTTCTAAATATTCCCACGAAGGGTTATGCTGTTTATCTAACAACTCACGGCGCATGGAGAGCAATGGTGGCACCCAATTGGGGTCATCTCGATATAACTTCCAGGGGAACTTGAAAAATGCGCGAAAATCTTTTTTTGATTCGACTTTGCGAATCTCTACCGATTGTGTCATTATTCACACCTTGACAGTTTAAGGCTCGTTTGATACTATTTTAACAGTCGTTCCGCAATAGCTCAACGGCAGAGCAATCGGCTGTTAACCGATGGGTTCCTGGTTCGAATCCAGGTTGCGGAGATAAAAAATTTAATCGAATAAACTTAAAAAACACTCTGTCAAGCGCGGAGTGTTTTTTGTTACCCCCAAAATATGATAGCATCTGATAGATGATGACTATCTACTATGGCATGTAAAGGGGTATAATTGAATAGTTTGTGAAAAAATACGCGAGGCGAAAAATATGCACGTACCACTCTCCCCTCATGAAGTGATTCAAAAACCCCCTCTCCCTCATGATGAACTGACCGATGTCATCAAGTTAGCCATGTGGGCAGGTCAATTATTGTTACAATATGGCGCAGATACCGCTCGCATCGAAGAGACCATCCATCGCATCGGCACGGCGCTGGGCTGTGATTGGATGGACATCATCATCTTGCCCGAAGGCATCATCGCCACCACCGTGAGCGGGGTGGAATTCCGCACCAAAGTGCGTCGTGTGGTGCGAATAGGCGTGAATTTTAGCGTATTGGATGAGGTTAATCATCTCAGTCACCTGATTATGCAAGGCAAAGCAGATCGGGTGATGACCCGCCAAGAATTACGACGCATCTCAGATATGGGACAGACGTATAACCGTTGGGTGGTGGTGCTGATGGTCGGGTTGGGCTGTGGCGCATTAAGCAAGCTGATTGGTGGGGATTGGTGGGTGTTCATTGTCACCTTGTTCGCCGCATCGGGCGCGATGTTCCTACGTCAAGAGATGATCAAACGTCATATCAATATGATGATTGTGGTGGTAACAACCTCATTTGTGGCGCAGATGTTGGCATCGGTGGGGTTATTACTCCATCTGGGCGAAAATCCATATTTGGCGTTGGCGGCATCAGTCTTATTATTGGTGCCAGGGGTGCAACTGGTCAATTCGGCACAAGATATTTTTCAGGGATTTTTCACCACAGGGATATCCCGTGCCATCAACGGCACGTTCATCACATTGGGAATCGCCGTGGGCGTGGTATTCGCCAATGGGTTGTTACGGTTGGGGGGATTTTGAACATGTTGCTATTCACCATCATGGAAGATGCGTTTTGGTCGGCATTGGTCTCGGTGGGATTCGCCATCTTATTTCAAGCCCCGCGCAAAACATTATTTGGGTGCGCGGTTGCTGGCGGATTTGGTCATGCTGTGCGCCGATTATTACTTTTCACGGGCATGGCAATCGAAACCGCCACCTTCATCGGCGGGTTGATCATCGGCTTTTGGGCGCTGTATTTCTCGCGCCGATACAAAACACCATCAACCATCTTTTCTATTTCGGGATGCATCCCGATGATACCCGGTTTGTTCGCCTATGGCGCGATTCAATCGCTCATCAACCTTACCCATAGCACACCCGATACAGGCTCACTGATATTATATGAGTCAGTGGTCGGATTAATCCGCACTGGTCTCATCTTGATGGCGCTGACGCTGGGTATCTTGATACCACGACTGGTGTTCCAACGGGAGAAACCAGTGGTGTGATATCAGGGTTATTTTTTGCCTGTGCGCGTGGGTCGCTCCAGATACAATTCTAAAAATTCAAACGTATCGCTCATGATTTGCCGATGCCGATGCCGCACCTCTTCGTTATCTAAATCATCGAAAAAGGCATGACCATGATTTGGCACGATGTGGATTTGATGCCCCAAGCCGTTTTTGGTGGTGGATTGCAACAACTCGGCGCGCAGTTGTTTGATAATTTTCGGTTGGATATATTGTTCATATGCCCCATAGAAGGCGCATATCGGCACATGGGCATCTTTGAAGCGCCCCAAATAGCGTTGTGGAAAACCCGCATATGCCACCGCCGCCTCGATTTGTGGGACGGTAATCGCCGCTTCAAAGGCGAAACTCCCGCCCATGCCGACCCCAACCGCCGCCACACTACGATTACAACGATGATGTCCCTCCAGGACGTGTAGCGCATCATTGACCACCGAAAAGGCTTTATCCTGATAGGTCTGGACTAAATCCATCGCCAATTGTGGTGTATTGGCAATTTGCCCCTCGAATAAATCGGGCGCGATGACATAATACCCCATCTCGGCAAACCGATCTGCCATCCGCCGAATCACATTCGTCAAACCCCACCAATCATGAATGAGGACGATACCCGGAAATTGTTGTCCCAGTTTGGGATATGCCCAATATGCGGGCAAGCATCGCCCTGTTGGCAAGACCACATCGATATACCCCACTTCAATATCATATTCTACATGTTTCATATCGAATGACATACATCTCTCTCTTTCATGGGCATCATCACGCTTCAGAACTGACGTTTATAGCATAAATCACTTGTTGGTTGGGCAACATATCGGCATCTGCGCCAAGCAATTTGGCATTGGTATCATCTAACGCCAGATGAAGGGTGCGATACCCCGCCCGATGCGCCCAATCACGTAGGGCGACCAGCAACGGTGGTGTGAGCGATTTGGGCGACCAACAGAACACATCGGCTTTGCGCTTATCGTATAATTGCCCTTGCACACAGACCAGCGCCTCATGTCCCGCCGCCGAAACATGAAGACGATGAATCGGTTGCGCCTCCATGCCTTCTACCGCCTCCCATAAACGGGGGAACATGGCTTCCCAATGATAACGGGCGCTTTGGGTGCGTCCGATAGGCATTTGCCACCCCTCAATTTGTGCGGGATTAGACTTTGTGTGTTCGGTGGCTTTATAAAAGCCCTGCCCCAATTGGGCGGGAATATCATAATAGCGCACACGCCCAATCTCCGACATGCCCAACCCGGCAAAAAATTGCGACTGGGCATCATCATAAACCGAACAAGCCACCGTGAGCCGATTGGCAAAATCACCTGTGAGCGCCACCAGATAATCCATCAATGCCGATTGGACAGCCGATGTTTGGGCGTGCCATCTACCCAAATGCACATGTATCCCAAACGGCTCGGCTTCATGGCTCAGATAGGCTTCGCCATAACCGACCACCGTCTCATCACGGGTGATGACGATAGGCAATCCGCCACCGCGCAATAGATGATTCAACCAAATCACCGCCGTCTCGATGCTCATCCACGACCCGCCATGCAACCACCGTTCATAAATGGTCAATGCTTCGTATGGGGGCGATTCAACTCGACCGTGGGCATCGAAGCGTTGCCACACATCAATTTTGGCGCGGAATAAGGTGCTAATGGCGCTGGCATCCTCTAATTTCGCTTTACGGACATGAATTTTGCTCAAATTACTTTTGCCCTTGTGTGATGTCTCGTGTTATGATTGAAAACAAACTTAGATATATGATAGCGGATTTTGGGGGATTTTGCCCACCATCAAGAAAAGAGCTTATTTTCATGTCTACACTCACATTTGATATACCCGCCATCACCGATTTTTTGGTTGGATTATTGAATACACCAAGCCCAACAGGATATCATCCCGAAGCAATTGCCTATGTCCAAAAGGCATTCGAGGCGCTCAAGATGCCCAATTTATCATTATCGCTCACGCGCAAAGGGGCGCTGGTCGCCAAATTGGCGGGCAAAAAGAGCGATTCGCCCATTGGGCTGACGGCGCATATTGATACACTCGGTTTGATGGTCAAAGAGATAAAATCCAACGGACGGTTGAGATGTATCAATATCGGTGGCGTGTTATGGGGGGCTATCGAATCTGAAGGGGTGACGATTCGCACGCACGATAATCGGCGCATACGGGGGAGCATCCACCCGACCAACACATCGGTGCATGTGAATAATAAAATTCGCACCCTAGAGCGCAACGAAGAGACAATCGAAATCCGCATCGATGAACGTACATCCAGCGAAACAGAAACCCGTGCGTTGGGAATCGGCGTGGGTGATTTTGTCTTCATCGACCCGCGCGTCGAGGTGACGGCGAGTGGATTTATTCGTGGGCGTTTTTTGGATGATAAAGCAGGTGTCGCCTGTATGTATGGCGCATTGTTGGCAATTCAGCACGCCAATCTCACTCCCGCCCAAGATGTATATTTGCATATCTCGCATTACGAAGAAGTCGGGCATGGCGGGGCGCATGGCTTTCCGGATAATCTCGCCGAATTGGTCTCGGTGGATATGGGGGCGATAGGTGTTGGTCAGGCGGGGGACGAATTTTCGGTCAGCATCTGTGTGAAAGATGGTAGCGGTCCATATCATTTTGACATGAACAACAAATTGCGTCGCTTAGCAGAAGAACACGGTATTCAGCATCAGGTGGATATTTATCTGCATTATTCATCCGATGGCACAGCCTATTGGCGGGCTGGTGGTGGCGCAAAAGTCGGGCTGGCGGGTCCTGGCGTAGATGCCTCTCATGCTTATGAACGCACGCATCAAGATGCCCTGCGCCATTCATCGCACTTACTGGCACAATTCATGCTGGCAGAGGTGGAATAAACCATGTTAATGGTGATCGATATAGGCAATACCAATGTGCATATGGGCTTATGGACGGCGAATTCGTGGGCATTGAATTGGCGGGCGCGGACAGTTGCCGATAAAATGCCCGATGAATATGCGGTTTTGCTCCGCAACTTTTTGAATAGCGCCGATGTCGGTTGGAAGGCGATTACAGGCGTGATTATCGGCAGTGTTGTGCCACCACTCACCGCCACATTTAGCGAATTGATCGAGCGATACGTGGGCATCAAGCCGATTGTCGTCACCCATAAATTAGATACAGGGATAAAAATCGCCATCGACCAACCCGAACAAGCGGGCGCAGATCGCATTATCAACGCCGCGGCGGTGGTGGGGTTATATGGCAAAAAACCCGCCATTGTCATCGATTTTGGCACAGCAACCACCTTTGATGTCGTCTCGGCGGATGGGGCGTATTGTGGCGGGGCGATTTCGCCAGGGATTGGTGTGGCACATGACGCCTTGGTCAGTCGAGCGGCACGCCTGCACAAAGTGGATTTGCAACCCCCACCCGACCCCATCGGCGGAAATACCATCCACGCCATGCAAAGTGGCATTTTTTGGGGTTATGTGGCGCTGATAGAAGGTCTCATCCAGCGCATCAAAACCTCTATGCTCGCTCATGGCTATGCCCATGCCGAGGATGATATTCTGGTCATCGCCACAGGCGGGTTATCGGCGCTCATCCAATCGCATACCGATTGCATCCACACCATCGCCCCAGAATTGACGCTGGATGGCTTGCGGATTATCTATGAGCGTCAGCAAAAATAACGGCGCACAAGCCTTCATGGAAATTGTGCGCTGATGCTGGCTACTGCTTCATCGGCGGTCATATCACCCGAAATCACCATGGCGAATACCGTTTGGATAGCGCGTGCCAACCCGCCCGTGTTATTATCGATGGGCAATAAGACGGCATTGGTCAATAAATCAGAAAATAACGCCACTTCGTCATTAGCGAGGGGCATCTGATTCAATGCCCCGCGTTGCGAGGGCAATAAATTCACCAGATTGGCATATTCTGCTTGGCGCGTGTTGCCCATCATCCATTCGATAAAACGATACGCCATCGCTTGGTCTTCGGCGGTTTTGGCGGTGACAATCCATACCCAACCATTCATCAGGGTGAGCGGTTCGCCATTGGATGACGGAATCGCCGATGCCAACAGGCGCGCATCGCCATTATTCGCCCGTTGTGCCAAAAAGGTCGAGGCGTTGATCACCCCCGCCCGCAAATCGCCCGATGTGAGCGAACGGATATAATCATTGGTGCTGGTGAAGTTGAGCATGGTTTCATCTATCAAATTGGCACGATACGCCTGTTCATAAAATGTCAACACGGTGCGAAGCGCATTGATATTCAACACGAGCGTTCCATCATTGCCAATCGAACCACCTGCCAGCAAATATTGCAAAAAGACGGTGTTATTCAACCCCGTTGTGCGCCCCGCCGGAAAATTCCAAAAGGCATCGGCTTGCAAAATGGCGCTGAATGTCCATGTTGTGGGTTGGTTTTCATCGCCATAAAAAGCGAACATCACTATATCTAACACATACGGCAAGGCATAAAGTTGATTGCCCACGCGCCCCATTTGCAAGGCAGGCGAGAACAAATTGCCCAAAATATTGCTCGATAAATGCCCCTCCAATGGCATGGCAATACCCTCTTGGATGAGTGTGGGCAGGTCTTCTCGACGCACCAATGTAATATCGGGCAATCCACCAGGAGCGACTTTATTGGCGGCGCGGATCGTGGCTAAGATCCCGCCTGTATCACCATAACGCCGTAACCGAAATTCAATGGTGATACTTTGGTCTTGTTCGGCGATAAACCCGTTCAATTGGTCATTGAGCAAGGTTGCCACATTAGGGTTATCGGCTGGGGCGAGTGTTTCTGGAAACCAAACAACAAAATTTTGCATCGATTGATTGGCGCTCTCGGTCGGCAAACCAGTTGGCACGGGTGGCAATGGGGTGGTATTCACCGTTGGTGTCGCCGT
This sequence comes from Phototrophicales bacterium, assembly GCA_002794515.1. GTDB lineage: Bacteria > Chloroflexota > Anaerolineae > Aggregatilineales > Phototrophicaceae. The sequence goes on along the minus strand of PGTJ01000079.1, from coordinate 84 downwards.
TGGCGCGTTGGGTGTGGTAGCGGATGGTGTCCCACATGCCGACAAGATGAATGCACCGATGAGCGTCATCAGCCCCACAAACAG
>PGTJ01000008.1 GCA_002794515.1 Phototrophicales bacterium | reverse complement strand
GCCTCCACATGTTGGCTACCATAATTGGCATGGGTGAGGATATCGAATTTCGCCCCACTACCCCATTCGAGGTCGATTAGCGCATAGGCGATGCCACCCAGTTGCGGGATTTGGGTGTTGATGGCGTGTTGCAATTCTTGTTCAGAGAAAGGTATCCAATCGGCGATGGATAAATCGCATAAAAATGGCATGGTCGGTAAATGTGGGATGTGGTGTATGTTTTGACCGACCGCATCACCAGCGCGGATGTCGCCGTATGTCGCGCCAATGGGCATCCCCCACCAGTTGTTGATGGCATCCAGAGGGGTGATGTTGATATTCTGCACGGCGATGTTGGTATTATTCACGATACAGCTATTGCGGATGGTGCTGATGGTGACGGTGGTCACACCGCGTGCATCCGATGTAAGCGGGGGGGGGTAATAGAGAAGTGGATATGAGGAGTGCGGTGAGGGCGACCATGACCGAAAAAGTCTGTTTCATAAAGCAAACCCTCTGGTGTTATATATCGTTATGCTGAGTAGCATAGCAAATTCCTATCCTTCATACAAGAGGCATCATGCTACAATCATGAGACATTTAAGCAAAATTTTACGTAGATGAGTTAAAATATAAAAAAGGCATCTCAGATAAGGCGTGTTCGATGATTCGTAGAAAAACTCGCAGGCAAAATTTTTGGTGGCTCGGTGGATTAGGCATGTTGACCGTGCTGGCGATTGTATCTCCCAATATCAATCCGCTTGGGGCGGTGTTGTTGATTGGTGCATTGACGCTCGGCGCGATGGGGACATTCTTCGACCTCACCGATTCGCAAAAGGCGGTGCAATCCATCCAAGAACGCATTTCGCGCAGTCGATCGGGGCAAAGCCCAGAAGCAACCGAAGCCGAATCGCGTGCTAAAAATCGCCCACAATATCGCCCAACCACCATTCGCCTGACGGACATTGGCATCATCGCCACACAAACAGGCGAGGAAGGCATATCGATGCGCCGTGCGCGGTTGGTCTCGAAAGATGATGATGCGTTGCGCCCATTTATGACCTTGCATATCCCGCCTAGCATGGCAGACCGTCAGGCGACCATCCGCTTCGAGATGTCTGATCAAGCGGGTAATGATCAATTCATCCATGAAATGCGCGTCTTTTTGCGCGATGGTGCGATGAATATCCTCGCAGAAAATCATCTGCCCATGTTCAATAATCCAGATATCACAGGTACAGGCGATTGGGATTTGCGGATTTATGTCGATGGTGTGTTGATGGGTATTCACAGTTTTAATCTGACCCTATCACAATTCGAGCGCCGTCAACGACTAGCCGGCAACCGTCATCAATACGATACTCCATCTGATGGAGAAATTCATCGTGCAGAGAAGCGCCTGCGTGCCGAAAATTTGAATGTCCCCCTCAGCTTAGAGGAACTCATCCGCAGTCAATCGGACGATAAAAAGCAAGGGAGTGTGAAATAAATCCATGTGGTTCTTTTGGTGGGATGGACGAAATAGACGCGGTGGGGCGCGTGTTTTTTGGTGGCTATTTTTCTTATTTATGTTCTCTAGCATGATGGGGTCGGGTTTCTTTTGGTTAATGATGCTCGGATTATTCGTATTATTTGCCGTTGGCGCGACCAGTGGTGTGCGGGAATTTTTGAATAGCACAAACGATACACAACGCCCGTCATCGGCTCGGCGTGTCGATATTCCAGAGCCATTGCGCCAAGTGATAACACCCGTTTCGCCGACACCGCAAGAACTCGCCCAAGACCATGCCTTAGATGCGGCAATTTCGGCGGGGATTAATCCACAAACCGCCAGCGTATTGCCGATTGATATTGGCGTGGTGGCTTATCATGGCGACAATACCACCGTGCATCGCACATGGCGTGTAGACACACGTGCTGACGCACTCCAACCGTTTGTCAATTTACACGTCAAACAAGCCGCACGCGGTCGGTTACGTTTTGAAATTCGGGATGATGCTGGACAGATGGTGTTCTTTTATGAGCGCGATTATTCGCTCACATCGGGCGAAAATCTGATTATGCCCCCCGCCCGAATGCCCATTGACCAGTCATCGGCAAAGTTGGGCAGTTGGACATTGCGCGTATTGGGAGATAACCTACCACTAGCGGAACATCATTTTCAATGGCAAACGGGCGAAAAAACCAAATTGGAGGCGGTCGGTGCAGACGGTGAAATTAGCGATGAAATGCGTGCCATGCTCGCTCGCACCCGCCTAGAGCGCATGAGCCTCGATGAACTGCTCGGTGATGATGCAGATGACTCAACGATGCAGAGGCGAAATTAGCACAAAAAAGTCCTAACGTGTCTGTATAAAATTCACCACTGCCACATTTTGGTCACATGCCTCGCGGGTGAAAATCTGGAACGGCTCAGATACGGCATTATTGGCGCTGTCGAATAGCTGGATGCGATAACTACGATTGCGCGGTGTACTGCCGAGCGCCAATTCAAATCCACCCACCCCAAAATTGAGCGATGACCCACTGGTCACGACCACATTGAGCCGTGTCGGTTCTTCAATATCGATAATCTGAATTGCATAACCATTGAGCGGTTGCCCTGTTCGATCGGTGACTGTCCCGCCAATGCTCGACCAGTTGCACCCGCGCCCGTTGGAATTGGGCGTATATAACACACCCGCTTCGCTGATGGTGAACGGCTTATCGCCTGTTGGTGTGGTCATGGGTTGCACAACAGCAGGTTGGGCATTTTGTGGATTGATGATGCTGTTTGCTGGTGTATTGATAGCCATCGGCGCATTTTCTGCTTGGGCGGTGGCAGTTTGGTCGGCGAAATAAATGGCGAGCGCCGTCATATCGGGTGTCCATGTCACTTCGATGAATGTTGTCGCAGGGGGCAATGGATTGAGTGGCGACCACGGATCGCGCCATATGGTCACGAATACCACCATCAAGCCGATTGTCCCGATCATGAAGCCGATTGCGATCAGGTCATGATACCACTTGCCATAACGTCGCCTCCGTTTTTGTGTGGGCATAGGGGTGGATATGGGCGGTGGTTGTGGAACGGGTGGATTGGGAGCATCGACAATCGGTGCAAATGATAACGGCGGATACCGTTCCGATGTATCGATAGGTGGTTTTGGTATCGGTGATGGTGATACGATGGACGGTTTTTCATTGATTGTCGTATCCGATGCGAATACCGCCTCTGCTAATTCGGCTAATTCGGGCAAATCGGCATCAAAATCCAACGATAACGGCTCGGTTGGTAATTCTGGCATCGATAGTTGTGTATCGTCTATCAAGCCGTCCGTTGGACGGGTATCCCCACCCGCCTCGCTGTCTGTTTCAAAAGGAAAGAGCGAGGCGGGTTTATCGAGTGATTGTTTGCGGTTTTTGCGCCCCACACGGCGGATATTGCCTGTGGGGTTTTCATCATCACGGTTGCCCATGTGCGTTAACGGTCTCTGGTTTGAATAAAACGGACGACAGCACGATTTTTGGTGCAATCACCAGGGAAGGTCACACGCACATTATCCGAAATAGGCGTGCCACCGAGCGATTCCACACGCACCAGATATGTGCGCGTATTTAACACATTGGCGACAGGCACTTCCCAACCCGAAATTTCGCCGAAAGTGGTATTCGACCCCGTGACCACAAGACTTTCAAAATCGCCATTTTCGGTGAACACCCGAATATTATATTGTTGGGTGACGGGTTGACCATCTTGTTGTAAAACACTGCCACTGATGCCTGTCCATGAACATCCTGCAGAATTGGCGTTAGGGAGAAATTCAATTTCATTCCGCAACGCGAATAAAAATGGCGATAAGGTTGGTGGCAGGGTCGGTGTTGGACCCGTAGGAGTCGGTGATGGCGATGGTGTTGGGCTGACCGATGGTGTTGGTGTGGCGCTTGGGGTATCTGTTGGACCGGGCGTATTGGTGATGGTCGGTGTTTGCGAGGGGGTATCGGTAGCTGTTGGGGTGAATGTGACGGTCGGTGTGAAGGTGGCAGTGCCGACAATTTGTAGGGCGGCTCTATCGCCCGAAAAACGGGTGATTGTCGGTGAGGATTGTATCCATCCAGACCCGCCACCGGGCAGTCGGACTTCGTACCAATCGCCATTGACGGTCACGCCGATAATTTCTAGCACCGTCCCCTGCTCGAATTCGCCCACAGTATCCGATAAGGTATCGGGCAATTTATAAACGAATACACGCCCTGCTGTCTCGGCGACTGGTGTAGCAGGGGTGAATGTCGGGGTGATGGTGGGTGTTTCGGTGTCGGTGGGCAGAATAATCGGCGTGGGCAACGATGCCACATCCAACACTTCGACAGGCGCAGGGCGCAACATGAGGATGACCACCAAGACCACCGTGCCGATGGTGAGCAGTAAGAAGAGCAAACTCAGAAAATTATAAATCCCAGCATTATTGCTCGATTTTGTCATACCAATCCTATCCCGCTATTAGGCGCACAGCGACAAATGCGCCCCATCCCAGTGATAATAATAAAAACATGATGCTCAACGCATTATAGAGGCGTGCTTGTGATTTTTTCATGATGAATACTTCCCTCACTAATTCAAATAGCGTTCGATGACGGCATTTTGATATTGGTTGCTCAGCCAACTCTCAAATTGATTTTGGCTATCTTGTACACTCTCGCTATCAGAAGCGGCACGGGTACGTATCTCGAGCACTTCTATGATATGATACCCCAATTCTGTCAAAAAGGGGTCACTAATTGTATTCAACGGGAGTGTGAGGGCGAAATCGGCTAATTCTGGCACAAAGAGCATATCGGCTGTGAACCATCCCAAGTCACCACCTTGTTCGCGGGTGGTGACATCTTTAGAATATTCCGCCGCCATTTGCCCAAATTCAGCATCGCCACTGCGGAGTAGAGTGGCTAATGATTGTGCTAAGCCTTGTTCATGCACCAAAATATGACGGGCATGAATTTCGGTCACTTGCCCGCGAGTGGGTTGGATAATCGCCGCTTGTACTTTTTGGGTGATGAGGCTATCGCGGGTGATCTGGCGATATTCCGCCTCATCCTTGAATTGATTTTCTGTCAGCCATGCCCGCCAGGCACTGTCATCGGGGACGAGGGTGCGTAATTGGGCGATTTCTGCGGATATTTCTTCATCTGTGACGGTGATGCCCAGCTCTGCCGCCGCCTGATTGATTAATTTTTGCTCGATGAGTGTGGTCAATACCAAATCGGCAAAGGCATCATAACTGGTGGTTTGCCCGACCATCGAACTCCGTGCGAGGGCGCGGTCAAATTCGGTTTGGGTGATATCTTCCCCATTTACACGCGCTACAATCGGAAAACCATCCTGATTAAGCGGTAACGATGGGACTAACGCGCCTTGCGCCATCGCGGTCTCTGCGGGACGGGTGATGGGTGGCGGTGTCGCCTCTCCACTGGAACATCCGACCAGCACGATTAACATCATGAGCAATATGCTCCCAATTATATGATGATAGCGTTGTATCACACACACTTCCTTAAAATCGTTCCTGATAATGATTGCACTGTTATTATGCAATTGCTTGCCCGTTGTGGCAAGTCATGATTAAAAAATGCTATAATATGCCCATATCAACAATGAGGAGACTGTCCTATGCCGAATTGGAAAACATTCGAGGCATTTTTGCAAGATGCACTCGCCACCCCCCCCGACCAACGCCAAACAGTTGTGGATGATTTATTACGAGAGCGCATTTATTGGCCCTGGGTCGATGGCAACCGCGCTACCTTCATCTATTCTGCGCCGAATACCGTACGGGTGGCATTGAATTTAGATACCATACAATCCGACCCGCCTTTTGCCCCCATGAAGCGCCTCGAAGGCACAAGCCTGTTTTATGTCACGCGCCAATTTCAAGATGATGACCTGCTCGATTATTTATTGGCGGTCAACGACCCCATGACCCCACTGGCACAAGAACGCGATATTGTCCGTCGTATCGAACGATTTTGGCGCACCGACCCGCGTAATCCGCTCAAAATTCATACGGGTCAGGCAGAAGTGTCGGTGGTGCGAATGAATAACGCCCGCCCGTTCCCCGATTGGGGCAAATTGCATCGTGTCCCACGCGGAAAAGTGCATCATCATACCATTGGGAGCAAACAATTGGGCTTCACCGACCGTCAATTATGGGTGTATACCCCGCCCGATTATGATGATACATCCGATAAAGAATACCCCATGCTCATCTTACAAGATGGTCAATGGATGTTCGGCGCATTACAAATCCCGTTGATGGCGGATGCGCTCATCAAGCATGGTGTACTCGAACCGCTCATCATTGTCAGCAAGCACAGTGGTAATCAACAAGATCGCATCAAGAATTATGTGAGCAACGATAAGCATTATAATTATCTCATGTTGGAATTATTGCCGTTTATGCAAGCCAATTATCGTGTAGACCCGACTAACTTGGGGATTGGCGGTGTATCGGCTGGGGCGATTGCCGCGGCGCATGCCTCACTCAAAAATCCGGGTGTGTTTGAACGCCTGATTATGGTCTCGCCACCATTAGGCAAGGGTATCGCCCAAGACCAACTCCGTCAATATAAAGACCGTTTTGAAAAAGCCAAAAAATTGCCAGAGCGCATTTTCCAATCAGTTGGGCGCTACGAATCGAAATCGCGTTTTGTGTTGCCCGCCCAAGTGCTGTATGGCGTGTTGAGCAAGCGCGATGATATTGCCTACCGCTATATCGAAGTCGGTAGTGGGCATGGTCTGGTCGGATTTCGGAGCGTATTCCCAGAAGCCTTGCAATGGGCGTTCCCTGGCGCGGTTGGTGTATAGAATCATGGCAATGCCAATTTGACCCATATCGGGATATGGTCTGATAAGCCATTCTCGTGCCAGACCCGCGCCTCTTGTGCGATGAGGGGCGCGGTATAAAATACATAATCGATCCTTGCCACGGCAATACCACCGAATAATGACATTCGCCCAAAATTTTGCAATCTATAGGTGAAGCCCAAACCCTGCCCTGAATCGGCAAACGCATCGCGTAAATAACCCGTGATTTGAGCATATCCATCGCTGAGTGGGGTCATATTCCAATCCCCGCCTGCGATAACTGTTAAACCTGCCTCTACATCTGCTTGTATACGCGCTAAGATGGTGGCGAAATCACGCCTACGCCGATTAAATCCATCGACTGTGAGCGGACTCATGGGGTGGACATTGTATAAAATCAGATGCTCATCGCTGATATTTGTCTCGCAACGTTGGTGTTGAAAGACTTCTATCCAGATGATGCAATCCGATAATTCGTATCGGCTGATGATGCCCATGCCAGGGATGCTCCCAGGATGCAGTTCCATATACGGATAGGCATCGCGCATATCGCGCTGGAGCATCCGCGCCGTGACGGTGTTCAATTCTTGCAACAAGACAATATCGGCATCGGCTTGGGTGATGATGCGCTGAATGTCATCTGGATATTCCATACCCGCCAATAAGTTATAACTAAATACCGTGATTTCGGTGGCATCTGGTGAGATTTTGGGGATATTGTTCGGCAAAAATTGTGGTATCGCCCATACCGACCAGAATATGGCGCTGGGGAGTAGCATCAGGGCTAAATCTCGACAACGAAAGATGAGGGCGATAGGCAATAAAATGGTCGCGCCCATCGTGGTGAGGTGGATAATTGAATTGGTGAAGGCGACCATATCCGATACGGTTTCATCCAAGAAGAAATGCACCAGCAGGCTCAAAAACACGGTGAGGGCATATGCGCCGACCAACGCACGAAAGGCGAAATACAAAATGCCTGTCACGTAATGCAGGCGTGTTAGTGGGGGTATGGGTGATGCTTGTTGGGTCATAGGCATAAGGGGATATATAGGGGACAGGATTGATTCTGTCCCCTATTAGGGATAGGATAGATGATATATAAGAGGTATTTTATCTCAAACTGCGTGGGTCGAGCGCATCGCGCAAGCCATCGCCGATGAAGTTGATCGATAGCACGGTAAGGGTGATAAAAATACCAGGGAAGAGCCACATCCACCAGTAGCGGGCAATATCGCCCTGTGCGCGGTTGAGGATGTTGCCCCATGTGGCGGTCGGTTCTTGCACACCGAAGCCCAAAAAGCTGAGATACGCCTCGGTGATAATCGCCCCGCCGATGCCCAATGTGGCAGAGACCACAATCGGGGCGATGCAGTTGGGCAGGATATGCTTGAAGATGATGCGAATATTGCTTGCACCCAATGTTTTGGCGGCAACGACAAATTCTTGTTCTTTGAGCGATAGCACTAATGAGCGTACAATGCGTGATAAGCCCATCCAACCCAAGCCGCCAATGATGAGGACGATGACGATCACCGTTGTACTCAATTCGCGCCCTAAAAAGTTCAATGTACTGGAATTGCGCGAGAGCGAATTCGATAGGAGCAACAGCAAAATCAGACTGGGGATAGCCAGCAACGCCTCGACTATCCGCATGAGCAATGCGCCAATCCAGCCACCAAAATAACCCGCTATCAGACCGACCAGCGTGCCGAGCGAGATGGAGATTGCCACGCTGGTGATGCCAATCATCAACGAAATTTGTCCACCATAAATCATACGGATGAACAAATCACGTCCCACTTGGTCTGTCCCCATGATATGGCGGAAACGGGCGAGGAAGGTGTTCGATGCTTCGATGCGGGCTTCTGCGTCTGCCACTTTATTCAGACGTGTGATGACATGATGCACTCTGGTATCTTGGAATTCTTTGCGGAATGCTGATAGTGACGTGATTTGCTCATCGCTATATTGTGGAAAGTTATTGCGTGCTGTGGCTAAATCGAGTCTATCGGGGACGGGGAAGCGGTCGAGGTTGCCCGTCCAAATGCCGTAAAAACGCAATCCTTCAATCCATGTCAACATTTGGATTTGCTCAGGCGCAAATCCATCTGGGATTTGGTCATTATATCGTGATGCCGATTCGACACCATCGAGAATATCTTGTTTTTGAGACTCGGTAATCAGTCCCAATTGTGCCGATTTTTCGACTAGCCCTTGTATAACCGTTGGGTCTAATTCGGCAATGCGCTCAAATACACCCTCTGTTTGTAGGGTGACTTGTGTCACTTCAAAACGTGTCTCGGCGATGGCATAACTATCCAATGCACCCATGATTTGGTCGATGCCCAATTCGCGGAATTCGGCGAGATAAGCCATACGGGCATCAATGATCTCATCACTCACACCAAATTCTTGAACAGCACGGTTCGGACCTTGTGCGCGTAAACGCCCAATGTTATCTGGATTAAACCGTTGTAACGAAATCCAGAAGGTATCATTGGCGAAATTGGGGTTGCTAATGCCTCCATATTGCACACGGGTGAGGCGCAAGCCCTCGAATATTTTCAGTTTATTGAGCAGGTCTTCATCTTCAATTTTGTCATTGAAGCGATTGGTTCGGTCTGTGCCTGCCAAAATCGCATCACGGTCGCGCTCGGTAATCATCTGATGCGTCACTGCCTCTTCGAGCAATTGCACCGTTTTTTCGTATGTGACGAAGCCGAGCAGTGTCGGTAAATCGGTGTTCATAATATCGGGTGCTTCGTTATACAAATTTTCTAGTGTTGGCGCCACAAACGGTGCGGTTGGGTCGGGTGTATTGCCCTCGCGTTCAGTGTAAAAGAACGCCCCACCAATCACAAAAATGACGATGCCGAGCATAATCAACGAGCCAATCACCGCCATACGATGGCGCACAAAGCGCCGTATAGTGATTTTGAGCATGGTATCGGCTTCGACATGTTTGGTTTCTGTCGATAATTTAGCAACACCATTAGGGGTTGTGGTGACATCCGTCATGGGTTTTGCTCCTTATGAATAACGCACACGCGGGTCGAGTACCGCGTATAGCACATCGGTGATGAGTTGAAAAATGACTACGGCAATGGCTAACATCAGCACAAAGGCGATAACCACCGTATAGTCGAGCCGTCCCAAACTTTCGATATACAGCGTTCCCATCCCAGGCCATGAGAAGATGCGTTCGGTGACGACCGCGCCCGCTAAAATGAAGGGAATATCTAAGCCCATCAGGGTCACGAGTGGTAGCGAGGCATTTTTGAGGGCATGAACATAAGTGATGCGTCGCTCGCCCAAGCCTTTAGAACGTGCGGTGCGGATATAATCGGAATTGATGACCTCTAACATGCTGGCACGCACAAAACGGCTATAGCCTGCCACACTGATTGCCGCCAAACAGAATACGGGCAAAATCATATGGCGGATTAAATCGCCAACAGAATAATCGGTATTCACGCTATACATGCCTTGTACAGGCAAATAGGGTAAGCCCCATTTTCGGAACTGCACCGCAAAGATATACACCGAGATAAGCGCCACCAAAAAGATAGGCATCGAAACTAAAATGAAAGAAATCGTTGTGATGACATTATCGAAAAAAGAATATTGGCGAATCGCCTGAAAAATCCCTAAGCTAAAGGCGAAGACGATAATCACCAAATAAGAAGTGATGCCCAATAGCAGGGTGTTGGGTAAAGCCTGTCCCATGACTTCTAATACGGGTCGTCCACGGGCAAGCGACATGCCAAAATCGCCTCGTAAAATACCTTTATTATCATTTCGTTGATAAAACACACGATAACATTGATTATTTTTGATGAGGGTCACTTGTTCTGTGCCATTGGGCAAGGTCAGTGTGACACGTTCCCCTTCTGGAATTTCTTGACCATAACACAAATTGGGGGCAACAAAAGTGGTATCGGATGCTGGTAGTTCTAATTCCCGCACATACCAATCATCGCCAATGAGCCAATGCACAAATTGGATGGGCAAGGGGTCATCTACGCCATATTCTGCACGCTTGAGTAATCTGTCCGATTCCGTGATGCGTGGGTCGAGCGACAATTCGGCTAATGGGTCGCCAGCAGATTTGAGCAAGAAAAAAACAATTACAGTGATAATAATTAAAAGGGGTATCGCTTGTAACAATCGGCGAAGGATATATTGTCCCATAAGTGAGTGCCTCATCTAAAATGACAGGGTAGATGCTTGGTATAGAGTTAATAAGGACACAGCCATAAGCCGTGTCCTGTTGAGTGCTAATCATATCAAGAGATAGGCAACATGCCTATCCCTATGATAATGTGGTGTATCAACCAGCGGGTGTCCAGTATTCAACACGGTTGAAGTAGTTCCCAGTCAACACACCCATTTCGACCATGCTGTCGGGGTTGAATTTGGCGCTATTGACGGCATAGAAGGTGTTACGTGGGAACAGACCATGCCAGAATTGGGCTTCACTGAGCAAGCGTGCCGCTTTGTAATACAATTCACGACGGGCATCTGGGTCAACGGTTGTGGCGATCGGTTCTGCCAACGCATCGAATTCGGGGTTGCAGAAGCCATAGCCATTGCCACCACCCGGACGGCGGATCTTATCGCAACCGAACCAATACAGATCGCCCAAGTTGGGGCTGAGTGGGTCGAAGCTGAGGGCGAACAAGGTCATATCGAAGTCGCCAGTGGCGATGATCCCGCGTTGTTCAAAATCGGCGAATAACACGGTACCACCCGGTACACCAAAGAATTGCATGTTCACACCAATAGCTTTCAGGTCGGCTTGGATGAGGGTGAGGAAGTCCAAGCGAATTTGGGCGGTGGTGGTGTAGGTGCGGATGAGGAACGGATTACCATTGCCGTCATCGAGGACACCATCGCCATCGGTATCCGTCCAACCGGCATCGGCGAACAAGTCGAGCGCGAGGTCGGGGTCATATGCCAATGGTTGGACATCATCAGGCACCCAGTTGGGGTGGAAGTAATTGGCGGGGACTTTAATGCCCAATGTGCCATCGGGGTCGAGCAAGGTGTTGATATATTTTTGACGGTCGAGGGCATGGATGATGGCTTTACGCACATTCACATCTGCCAATGCTTGCGAAGCGGGGCTGGGGTCGGTGGGTTGCATATTCAGCCACAGCGCATCTTGGAACACGCCTGGGGTCGACCATACAAACACATTTTCGATCGCGCCATAAGCACCTGCATCGCTCACGGGCCAATTGAAGGCGAGGTCGATATCACCAACTTCGAGGGCGTTACGCATTTGGGCGGCATCGAAGATGAAGCGAGCGACAACGCGGTCAATGGCTGGCGCTTGTTCCCATGGGTTGTTGCCCCAGTTGGGATTCCGCACGAAGCTGATTTGTTCGCCTACGCGCCATTCTTCAAACACATACGGACCATAGCCAACATATTCAGTTGCCCCAGCAGGTGACATGAAGGGCATTTCTTCTAATTTTTTGCCTTCATCGAGTAATGGGGCGATTTTGTGGGCTGGGAAACCGCAGGTTGGGGTGGCATCGACCAAATAGTCGGGGAATGGACCCTTGTAGGTGATAACGAAGGTCAAGTCATCTATCACTTCAAAACTGGCAACTTGTTCTAAGTAAGAACCACGTTGGAATGCGCCTGTGGTTTCATCGCTATAGAGGCGGTGTCCTAAGGCGCAGTCGGCGGTGGTGATCGGTTCGCCATCTGACCACAACATGCCAGAGCGCAGTTTATAGGTGACTTGTGTTGCACCTGTTTCGGTCTCGACTACGCCACCATTTTCGACAGTGGGGATTTCTTCGATCATGATAGGGGTGATTTCGGCATTATTGCCATAATACGCAATAATGTCGCGGGCATAGAAATTGGTGAGGTAGCTGGCGAATGCCATATCACTCACGGGTGAGAGCAAGCTGGGTTCTTGTTCCCAACCGATGACGATGGTCGTGCCTTGGGCAGAGACAACACGCACGCCGATGACCAACATCAACGACATCATGAGGCTCAAGGATACAACGCGGAACAACTTTTTCATGCAATTCCTCCTAGAAAATTAAATATTTTATCAAGGATTTGTTATCCTGCTGTCAATGCTTCATTAATTAACTAATGTTGCATTTGATTAGCGCCTCACAGAATAACACAAACTTGTGCCGACTGCAAATGAATTGTGGAGATTTCATGGGGAATTTCAGGTCTTTTTGGATAAAACCGTAAAATCCGTGTAAATTGCACAAATGCTTTTCGTTAATCAAAAGTATATCTAACCAAAACACGGTTGCTATATACTTTTAACAACCGTGTCCGTGATTTTATTGGGTAATATTCACAAATTGCCCCACTAACTACGATTGCCCAGCAGGTGTCCAATATTCGATGCGCTGGAAATAATTGCCCGCCAACACACCCATATCGGTCATGCTATCGGGGCTGAATTTGGCGCTGTTCACTGCATAGAAGGTGTTGCGTGGATACAACCCATGCCAGAAATATGCCTCATGGATGAGGCGTGTCGCTCTGTGATATAACGCACGCCGTGCCTGTGGATCGACCGTTGTGGCAATCGGCTCGACCAACGCATCGAATTCGGGATTGCAAAATCCATAGCCATTTCCCCCACCCGGACGACGGATATAATCACAACCCAACCAATACAAACCCAAGTTGGGGCTGAGCGGATTGAAGCTGAGGGTGAACAGGGCAATATCAAAATCACCTGTTGGCACAATGCCACGTTGCTCAAACGGGGCAAAGAACACCGTTGCGCCGGGTAATCCAAAGAATTGCAGTGTGACTCCAATTTCTTTGAGGTCGGCTTGGATGAGGGTGAGAAAATCTAAACGGATTTGGGCGGTGGTGGTATACGCACGGATGAGGAATGGATTGCCATTACCGTCATCGAGGACACCATCGCCATCAGTATCTGTCCAACCCGCATCGGCGAACAGGTCAAGCGCCAAATTGGGGTCATATGCTAAAGGTTGAATGTCATCTTCGACCCAATTGGAGTGAAAGAGGTGTGCGGGTATGGTGATGCCCAGTGTGCCATCGGGGTCGAGCAAGGTGTTGATATATTTTTGACGGTCGAGCGCGTGGATGATGGCTTTACGCACATTCACATCTGCCAGCGCTTGCGAAGCAGGGCTAGGGTCGATTGGGAGCATATTCAGCCACAAGGCATCTTGCAATACGCCGGGTTTTGACCATACAAATGTGTTGGGGATGGCGCGATATGCACTGGCTTGGTCGACAGACCAGTTGAAGGCGAGGTCAATATCCCCAGTTTCAAAGGCATTGCGTATTTGGGTTGTATCAAAGATAAACCGTGCCACAACACGGTCGATGGCTGGCACTTTTTCCCACGAGTTTTTGCCCCAATTGGGATTACGCACAAAACTGACTTGTTCGCCAACGCGCCATTCTTCAAAAATATACGGACCGTATCCGACAAATTCAGTCGCGCCAGCAGGCGACATGAAGGGCATATCTTCGAGTGCTATTCCCTCATCTAACAAGGGGGCGATTTTATGTGCAGGGAGACCACAGCTTGGGGTGGCATCCACCAAATAATCGGGGAACGGTCCCTTATAGGTGATGATGAAGGTCAACTCATCTACCACATCAAAACGGGCGACTTGTTCAAGATACAAACCGCGTTGAAAATTCCCTGTCGTTTCATCACTCAATAAGCGGTGTCCTAAAGCACAATCGGCGGTGGTGATGGGTGTGCCATCTGACCACACCATGCCCGAACGCAGTTTATAGGTGACTTGTGTCGCACCAGTTTCTGTCTCGGTCACACCACCATTGTCGATAGTGGGGATTTCTTCAATCATGATGGGCGCAATTTCGGCATTATCTCCATAGTAGCTGACAATATCCCGTTGATAAAAATTGGTGAGATAGGCGGCGAAAACCATATCACTCAGTGGCGAAAGGATGCTGGGTTCTTGTTCCCAACCGATGACAATGGTCACATCTTCTTGGGCAGAGACCACGCGCACGCTGATGACCAACAACAACATCATCATCAGGCTCACAGAAACAGCACGGAAAAACAATTTCATGTCATTCCTCCTAATGAAAGTGTAAGTATTCATTTTATTGTCTTCGATGTTCCACATCGTGAGGCGATGGGGTGTATACCCTCACAGAATAACATAAATTTTATAACCCGCAAAATTGTGGCAAAATTTGCGGATTATAAAATGATTAGCCTATGGCTTTTTACCATAGGCGGAGATTGCATTTGGGGATTTTATTGCCAATATTTACGCTTTTTCGCCGATGGTCACTGGGACATCTTGAACTTGCCCGCCACGCACGATTTTCGCCACCACCGATTTGCCGATGCGGTTGGCGCTATTCAACACGGCATATAACGAATCGAGGTGTGGTGTGGCTTGACCATCCAACGCCACCAAGACATCGCCCATGAACAAGCCCGCTTTTTCTGCGGGGCTATCACTCTCTACCGAGACGAACATCAACCCCGTCTCTTGATTCAACACCGCAGAAATCGGTTGTGGCAAGCGCACGGCTTGTAATCCAACACCCAAATAACCACGTTTCATCTTGCCATGTGTGAGCAAGGTCTCGACAATGGTGTTAATGCGCGTTGCACCAATGGCGAGGCTCTCGCTACGACTAAAGCCACTGGTGTTCATGCCCAACACTGCCCCATCACCACCGACCAATGCCCCACCCGAAAATCCGGGATACATCAACACATCGGTTTGTAAAAAGCCTTCCATATCGCCCGTGCCGACAACGCTAATCACGCCCAATGTGGCTTGAATGGTGCTGGATGGTCGGGCTATGGCGAGGACGAGTTGCCCAACACGCGGGTTATCGGCGAATTTGAGCGGGGTTAATCCCCCTGCCACGCGCAATACCGCCACATCGCTGGTGTTATCGCGCCCGACTAATGTTGCTTCATGCACCCCACCGTCGGCTGTGCCGATTTTAATGCCCTCATCTTTGGTGATGACGTGGCTCGCCGTGACCACCACATCGTCACGCCAGACAATGCCACTCGCGCCCATGCGCTTGCGCCCTGCCACCATCACCAAGCCCTTACCTGTTGCTTCGGCGATGTTCGCCATACTCTCGGAAAGTTGTTTGAAAAAATCGCTCATGCTATCTGCTCCACTTCTGTAATCGCTAATCATAGGATGCCACAGATAGCCAACTTTCGACATCATGCTTCGGGTGAGGATGCGCCCTACCCAAATGGGTGGGGATTTATAGCCGAAAGGTCGCCAAATCATGACCGCCATCGGCTAAAATGGCTTGATTGCCTGTGGCGAGATTATGATGGGCATAAACAGGTTTGCCTTGCTGACGGGCAAATCTCACGGCGTGCATCGCACCACCCTCTAGCGATGTTTGCATGACGATGATCGCCTCAGATATGGCGGTGATGATGCGATTCCTGCCGACCAAGCCCCACGCGCTCACCGATGAATCGGGCGCGACCTCCGATACAAGCGCCCCACCGCGCTCTAAGATAGCCGTTGCCAGTGCGTGATTATGTTTGGGATAAATCTGGCATAAGCCATTCCCCAATACAGCGATTGTTCGTCCGTTTGGATCCACAAATGTCCCCAAATGGGCGGCTGTATCGACCCCTTCGGCTAATCCACTGACAACGATATGCCCTTTTTGGGTGATGTCACGGCTGAGGCGGATGGTTTTATCGCGGATAGCCTGTGCAGGGGTGCGTGTGCCGACAATGGCATATAAACGATGGTCTTTCCAGATGGATGTGTCGCCCATGACGAATAGTGTGGGTGGGGCATCGGGTATATCCAATAACAATTTTGGGTAATCGGGCGAATTCCATGTCAGGATGTGGATATGTGCCGATTGCCAACGATGAATATCATCTGCTAATTGATCCAATTGAATGGCATGAATTTGCTGGGCAATCGCTTCATTGATGCCCTTTACGGCTTTTAAATCATCAGTCGATGCGCCCAGTATGGTTGTTACATCACCAAAATAATCGAATAATCGCCGTAATTTGACCCCGCCAATGCCTTCGCATAAGCTCAGACCGACCCATGCGATTAACCCCGTATCCATCCCTTATTCCACTTCGTAATATTCTGCTAACGATAATAACATAGTGTTCATATAGGTATTCACCTGACGGAGCAATATCGCCCAATCATGTGGGTTGCGTGGCAATGTCACCTCTGACCAAGTGATGACTGAATTGATGATGAACTCGCTAAAATAAAAAAAGCCACGCATGGCTTGTGGCAATGTGAGCGCATCTTTGCTGAGTATTTTGGCATATTCTTTGCCCAGTCGCACCGCCGATGCCAGCCCCACATCTTTTGCCCCATCTCCCAAATATTGGCGTAGCCCCTCCAAAATTTCACGCCCCAAAACGCGCAAGGTTTGGCGGGTTTCTTCGCCCATTGTTTTATACCAGATTTGTTCAGATAACGCCCCATCGCCCACATCCATACGGGCTTGCCCCAGCGCATTTTGTAAGATGAGTTGCACCTCAATTGGTTGCAAGGCTTCGGGATGGGTGAATTTGTTCAGGTCATTTTTCAGAAAACGCCGATGCCCACCAGCTGTGCGTTGTGATGTGATTTTGCCCTCATCTGCCCAATTGCGGACCGTCGCAGGATGCACCCCCAACAATTCGGCGGCTTGTTTGAGGCTAATCCATTCGTGCTTATCAGACATAACAATCATGTCCCCTTCTCTATGATGTGTTGTATTCCATTCTATTGTACACGGATTTTATCGATAGCATAAAAAAACAGGCACATCTTGCGCCTGTTTTTTTTATGCAGTTTCGGTTAGCCCGATGCGGAGGTCATGGGGTGTTGCTGGCGGTTTGGGTTGTCCCGATGTCGTTCAATAGTTGTATAGCCAGCAATTGCGCTTGGCGTGCGGCATTGATTGACCCCGCCAAAATACGCGCCGCTTCTTGTGGATTATGGAAGCCCGTACTGTTTTCTGATGACACAAAATCCCAACGCATCGAAGCTAAACGGTGCAATTGATAGGCTTCTGCCAATTGTTCATCGGTTGCCCCCGCATTTTTGGCGGCGACAATGGCATCGATGGCATCGAGGATGGCGTGTTCGGCATCGCGCAATAATTGTGCGGTGTTATCTTGGATGATCAGGATGCGTTGTTGCAGATGCTCTTCGGGGAAGTTATGGCAGGTCTGGCAAGCCGCGTTAATATTGACCAACGGGCTACGCACCCAGTGGTCGCTAATCTTGATGCCACCCTCGCGGATATATGGCATATGACAATCGGCGCACGCCACACCCGCACGCGCATGTAAGCTCGAGCTATACAATTCGTATTCGGGATGTTGGATTTTGATCATCGGCGCATTGGTCTCGGCATGTCGCCAATCGGTGAAGCCTGTGGTCGCATAATACGATTCGATATTCTCCATACGAATCTGCAGGCGATTTGTCCCGTCCACAACACTTGTGCCTTCCGTCCACGGGAAGGTGAGGATTTTGTTATCACCCGCGAAATAATATTCCACATGGCATTGGGCGCATACATACGAGCGCATTTCTTGGCGACTGGCTTGTGTCCAGTCGATGCCGTTGGCGGCGAGGGCATTGATGAGGGCGGGACGGGTGAGCCGTAACGACATATCTTCGGGGTCATGACAATCGGCACACGATGACCCTGTGTGGAGTTGGTCTACGAGGTCATTATACGGTGTTTTGTTGAATTCCTCCCAACCCATATCGGCAATCAAGGTGACTGCTTCGGCGGCATGACAATTGATACATGCGCCTGGTTGGTTGCGGGGTGGTTTCACCCGTTGGGTATTTTCTTGATCAATTTGTGCGTAAAAATGCCCGCGTTCTTCATTATGGTCGATGCTGAAGGCATACCCTGCCCAAATTCGCACCATCGCAGGATACCGCTCTAATTTGCTATAAACATCAGACCCGCCATACGGTGTTTGACCATAATTTTGTTGGGTCATCATGAAGCGGTCATAATGCAACGGAAAATTTTTGCCCCATACTTCGGGGTTGATCTCATTTGCGCCGATCTCCACCACCTTGAGCGGATATTGACGCGCCTCGACTTGGCGGGTGGTCACACTGGTCAATAATGCTCCCACACCCACCCCGACTAAAATTAGCCCAAATAAGGCGAATAATAAAATGGCTCTGCGTGCAGTTTTAGACATATAAAACTCCTCTGTATGTTAATCGCGTGTGTTATGACCAATGCCTGCATGACAGGTGAGGCAATTGGGCGCATTATCGTGCATTGGGGCAATCATGCTGATGGCGGTCTCATGACAAGAGAGGCAATTGTTTTGAACCACATCGGCATTAAACCCTTTGATGGTGATATTTTCTGGATACGTGTTGAACGTAAAAGCGAAACTGTGATTAAACCCGTTGAGTCCTTTCACCAACCATTTTTCAAAAAATGAACCATGTGGCACATGACAATCATTACACACCGCCACCGATTTGTGCGATGAATGTTGCCATGCGTCATATTGTTCCCGCATCACATGACAATTCACACAGCCGTTGGGGTCATCGGATAAATACGAGTATCCTTTGGCATACAAAAAGGTGTAGCCACCCAATCCCAAAACGATACATCCCGCACCAATGACCACCAAAAACAAGCTGATGGGCAATTTTGACCGTTTCTTTTCTTGAATCATGCCCAAACTCCCGAAATATCTGATAAGATTAATATCAGATTAACATAGATGTCCATGGCGGTCTTTGATATAAATCAAGTAAGGATGGTGATTTTCGTCACTTTTCATACCTGTCATATTTCAGGCATAGTTAAGGTGGCTATTTATAAAAGGTGGTGACATGCAAAAAATATTATTAGACGAATTTTTATCGAAATTACCGTTGTTTTCATCACTATCCCCCAAAGCATTCGCGGCATTATCTGCCAGTGGTCGCATATTCACCCTAAAATCGAACCAGACCCTATATTATCGGGGCGATATGGCACATTCATTTTATGTGGTGTTGAGCGGGGCGATACGTCTGGTGGATTACACGCCAGAAGGACGTGTGGCACATATCAAGTTATATGGAGTGGGAGATTGCTTGGGATTATTAGCCATATCTGGCGCATATCCCTATCCACATGGTGCAGAGGCGATCGAACAAACCCAACTATTCGCCCTTCGTGGTGAAGATATTCGCCAATTGGTGTTGACCTATCCCGAAATTGGGTTGGCGGTGATTGACTCGTTGGTGGTGCATATCCAAGAGGCGCATCATCGCATCGCTAAGCAATTTGCAGAACGGGTCGAACAGCGCCTGGCAACGGCACTGCTGCATTATGCCCATAAATTTGGCACACCGATTGATGATGGCATCTCGCTAGATGTTGCGATTTCGCAACAATCGCTCGCCGATTTTGTCAATACCACCCTCGAAAGTGTGAATCGCACCCTCAGCCAATGGGGAAAGAATGGCTGGGTGCGCGTCTCGCGGGGGCATATTGATTTGTTGGATGTCGCCACACTCCGCACAATTTCAGATGGTGAGCCTGTGCAAATTGGGTAATGCCATGCACCACCGCCTCGCATAGCATCATAAATATCCATGTTGGCTATACCATGTATAGGTGTCGTGCAGGCTACGGCGCATATCGATTTGGGGGTTGCCCAGTTCGCCCCACGCCTTGCGACAATCGAAATAGGCTTTTCGCACCCCCATGCGCGTCTGTACGGCATCGACAGGGGTCTCGATACCCCGTTTGCGAAGCCAGTCTATCACCCATGCGGCAATCGGCACGAGAAAATCGGGCATATAAAATCGTGGACGCAATACCCCGACCGCTTCGGCTATCATGGCATACCACAGGCTATACGGATAATTCGCCGTCCCCACCAGATAGCGCTCGCCAACTCGTCCATGTCCCGCCGCCAAGATATGCCACCGCGCCACATCGCGCACATCGCTGACGGCGATGCCACCCGATGTAATTGGCACGAGGATGCCCAATTTTTTGATTTGGGTGATAAAACTGCCCGAAATCATGTTCAAATCGCCCGGTCCGATGACCACTACAGGGTTGACCGTGACCACCTCTTGCCCGCGCCATACAGCATCAGATACAGCGCGTTCTGCCAATACCTTGCTATAGCCATACGGAAATTCTTCGGGTGGCAAATTGAAGCGCGTATTCTCATCTGCAGGACGACCATCGGGGTTTATGCCCACCGCCGCGGCGCTACTGGTGAACACAACCCGCTTCACCCCTGCCGTCCGTGCCGCCGCCAAAACGCGCCGTGTGCCTGCTACATTCACCTCGAACATCTCGGCTTTATCGGCACGCCAATAATCGGCGACCGCCGCCACATGAAATACCCAATCACAGCCTTCACTGGCTTTAATCAGCGTGGGCATATCGTCTTCGCGCAATCCACCAATTGCCGATTCAAATGAGATGCCATCTAACGCCGTTAATTTTGAATTCGGACGGTGCAGAATACGAACGGTATGCCCCTCCGCCACCAATTGACGCGCAATATGCGAGCCGATAAACCCCGTCCCGCCTGTGATCAATGCCTTGACCATGCCATAACTCCAATTCATGAGCGCAAAATCATTTCATGATTGATACGCTGATTGTACCGCAAAAGTTCTATATCAGTATGTACCAAGTCTCATGCCGGTTTCGGATAGCCCAATGCCTCAATGGCACGGGCGACATCCACATCTTTTTGTGTGATTTTATTGCCCGCATCATGTGTGCTAAAGCGCACGGTCACTTTTTTCCAACTCATGGTGATATCGGGATGATGATTATGCGCCTCTGCCAAGACGGCGATTGCACCCACGAATGCCACACCCGCAATATAGGTGGGCATGTGGTATGTCTTAGAAATAGCCACATCATCATCGGCAAACCAATTGGGCAAACTGGCTAATGCTGATTCAATCTCGGTCGCTGTCAGTGGGGTATATTTAGACATGAGTGC
>PGTJ01000487.1 GCA_002794515.1 Phototrophicales bacterium | reverse complement strand
TAATCGTTTGAATTATCAATAGGAGAAAGTTCAACATGGGTCGTAAAAAGGTAACTGTCGTTGGTGCGGGGAATGTCGGTTCGACTTGCGCGGTATGGATTGCGGTCAAAGAATTGGCTGATGTGGTGTTGGTGGATATTGTCGAAGGCGCGGCGAAAGGCAAAGCGCTCGATTTGTTCGAGGCAACCCCCGTCCTTCGCACGGATGTGAAAGTCGTTGGTGGCAAAGATTATGCCGAAACCGCCAATTCAGATGTGGTAGTCATCACCGCAGGCGTTCCACGTAAAAAAGACCCCGTGACCGGTCAATTCCCCAGTCGTGATGAATTGGTCAAGACCAACCAAGCCATCGTGGGCGAAGTAACCCGCGAAGTTGTCAAATATTCGCCCAATGCGGTGTTAGTCATCGTATCCAATCCACTCGATGCCATGTGTCATGTCGCCTTACATGAGAGCAAATTCCCATCCAATCGGGTGATTGGTATGGCAGGTGCATTAGATACTGCCCGTTACAAATCATTTATTGCGATGGAATTGGGCGTGAGTGTGAAAGATGTTCATGGCATTGTGTTGGGTGGTCATGGTGATGAAATGGTGCCTTTGCCCCGTCATACATCTATCGCAGGGATTCCTGTCCGCGAATTGATGAGCGAAGAACGCCTACAAGCCATTATTGAACGTACCCGCAAGGGTGGTGGTGAAATCGTGGGTCTGATTGGTGTGAGCGCATGGTATGCTCCTGCCGCAGGTGCAGTAGAGATGGTCGAAGCCATCCTCAACGACCAAAAACGGGTTATCCCCTCTGCGGTGCTTCTCAATGGACAATATGGTTATAACAACTTATATGTCGGCGTGCCTGCTGTATTGGGCGCGGGTGGTGTGGAAAAAGTCATCGAAATGGAATTGAACGATGAAGAAAAAGCCATGCTCGCCAAAAGCGCCAAAGCCGTCTCGGATGTGGTTGCCGTGTTGGGTTATTAAGCGCGATTTATAACACCCGCGTATCCTCTTAAAACGGACAGTATCATGTGTATTGTCCGTTTTTTCATGTTATAATTAGACCATCTGTCTTATTGTCACGCTTGGAAATCATTTTTATGACCGCATTCGATATTTATCTACAAGAAATCATCACAGAATATGCAACAGGCATCGCTTCTGAACATGCGTATCGCCCTGCATTGAAAGCCTTGTTAGAGTCTGTCGATTCACAAGTGATTGCGGTTAATGATCCCAAACGGATTGCTGTGGGTGCGCCCGATTTTATTTTGATGAAGGATGCGATGCCCTTGTGTTATGTCGAGGCGAAAGACCTCGATAAAGATTTAAGACGGGTGGAACGTGATGCTCAATTGGTACGCTATCGCAAGGCATTTCATAGCCTGTTATTGACCAATTCGCTTGAATTTCGCTGGTATTTAGATGGCGAACTTCAGAAAGTGGTGCGAATCGGCAAGATACGTCATCATCAAATCGAAGTTGACACATCGCAATTTGATGATTTGCAATTGCTTTTGCAACAATTTATGGCGGTTGGCATATCTCATATTGCTAATT
>PGTJ01000185.1 GCA_002794515.1 Phototrophicales bacterium | reverse complement strand
CAATTTTTTTATGGAAGGGTTAAGGATATTGTGTCTTGATTGTTCGTCAGCACTAAAATTCAACCTTACGCCATGAAATTAGGCAAAAACAGCAGTGGGCTTGTTGAAGGCGAATCGCCATCGGCTTTGTGCCGATGGCGAGGGAGATTGATGATGAGGGGTTATTTGTTGACCAAATTGAGCATGGCATCTGCCGCGGCTAATCCAGAGAGTGCCGCGCCTTCTACCCGCGCCCCGCCAAAGGCATCACCCGCTAAGACGAGGGGTTGCTCAATATCGACCACCATGCACAATTCATCTAAGGGATTTAATGGGCGCGAATAGCGCCACCGCTTGAGTTGCGCCTCACGGATATGCACCCGCTCATCCATAAAAATCCGCAAATCGGTGAGGAGGGCATTGAGGATGCGCTCGTCAGGTGCATCCCATAATTGTCGGCTATAATCTTCACTGGCTTGGACTGTGACCACAATGCCATTGGGCGAAATGCCCTTTTGATGATTATCACCAATCCATGTCACATGACCTGTGCGCCGTTGAATCGCACCTGGGGCGGGTAATGTCACACGCCCACCTTCTATCCAAAAGATACCCGTCAGGCAAGGCGCATATTCAATTGTTTCTACCCGTGATTTTTGTTCTGGGGGCAAGAATGTCGCCCCTTCATCGAGGATTTTCAATGTCTGAGGCATCGGGGGGGTCATGATGAGGGCATAACTGGTGAACAAATTGGCATCTTCATCCTGAAAAATCCACCCTTGCTCGTCATAAGTCGCGGTGACAATATGGTGATTGAGTCGGACATCTTGTAAGCCCTCTGCCAGATACTTCGCCAGATTATTCATGCCACCATTGACGGCATAACGCGGGTGTCCATCGGTTGGCGTAGCATTCAAGCTCCCATCGCTAAACCCATGTGACCATAAAAAGACGACCTTTTTGGCGATCCATTCTTCGACCAATGCCCCAAATTTGGGGTCACGCACGGTGAAGAATTGTGCGCCATGATCGGCGACACCCGTGCCAACGCGCCGTGTGGCGAGTCGCCCGCCAACACTAACCGATTTATCCATGAGCGTGACGCGCAACCCTGCATCTTGTAACTGACGCGCCGCCAATAATCCACTAATCCCTGCGCCGATAATCATGACATCAGCTGTCACCTGATTTGTATCATGTATAACCACCATATATATCCAATCTGCTAAATTTAGCTGATAAACCGATTGAATAAGATAGGCAAATCTTCTGGTTCAAACGGTTTGACTAAAAATGCCGAAGCACCCGCCGCCATCACTTCTTCGCTCACATCCAAGCCAGAGGTCATCACCACGGGGACATTGGCAAATGTGGGATGTGCGCGTAAATGACGCAACACCTCGACCCCGTGCATATCATTGAGGTGATAATCCATCAAAAAAATATCGGGATGTGTTTGCTCTGCTAATCCAATTACATCGCCACCCCGATGTGCCACCACAATATCAAACCCATCCAGTTCCAACAGGGTTTGCAGTAGCTTCACCGTGGTGCGGTCATCATCTACAATCATTACTTTAGCCAATGGATTGCCTCTCATCTCATTTTTCACGACAAATGCTATGAATAGTTTAGCCATTAATCGCCAAACTGTCCATAAACGGATTGACAAAATGGTTATTTTGACGTTCAATAAATATGGCACTGGCGGAAGTCATGTATTCAACACTTCTCCCTTGTCTGTGTTGATTTTAGTGAAAAGGTTTTTCATGCACACGGCTACTTCTCCAATTCAATCTCGCTAAAGACACCCCAGTGTTGTTGATATTGATTGGATGTTGTGCATGACAGATGGCATCCTCTGCCGTCTGGTTTTGAATATCTCCCTCAAATTGTATCATCAAAATCGCATTGGGTTGTCTGATATTTCCGTTTGTTCATGGTGTTTATCTCACGGAGGCAACCAGTATGCTATATTTATCGATCTCGAATATTGTCAAACAGTTTGGGTATCATCATATCCTCGATGGCATATCATTTGTGTTGAATATGAATGACCGTATTGGCTTGGTCGGGGCGAATGGGGTCGGAAAATCGACACTTCTCAACATTATCACGGGTAATCTTGAGGCGGATAGTGGCACTATCTCTATTCCAGAAAAGGCGCGTATCGGCTATTTGCATCAGACATTTTCTGCACCGCCTCATACCACGATTGCCGATACCATTACACAGGCACATGGCGCTTTGTATGATCTCGAAACCGAATTGCGCGATTTAGAGGCGCAAATGGCACAAGTGACGGGGGATGATTTTCGGGCGCTCATGCACATTTATGGTGATAAAACCGAGCAATACGAGCGCATGGGGGGGTATGAAATTGATTATCGGGTCGATGAGGTGTTGGCGGGCTTGCGGATAGACCACCTGCCCCGCACACGCTTGGTCAATACGCTATCGGGTGGCGAAAAATCGCGTCTCGCATTGGCATTATTGCTCCTCGAAGCACCCGACTTTTTGTTGTTAGATGAGCCGACCAATCATCTGGATTTTGCCAGCCTCACATGGCTAGAGAGCTATATCCGCGCCTATCGTGGCGGGGTACTCATCGTTTCGCATGATCGTGAATTTTTGAATAAGACGGTGACGAGCATCATCGAAATTGATGAGCATACCCGCCAAGCCAAGAGCTATAGGGGCAATTATGCGATGTATCATCGGGCAAAATTGGCAGAACGCGCCAAATGGGAAGCCGATTACGCCGAACAGCAAGATGAAATTAGGCTATTGCGCCTCGCCATCAAAGAGACAGCACATCGAAATGACAATTATCGGGCGCATACCGATAGCGACAAACACGTCTTGAATGGCAAGATTGCCACGCATGCCAACACCGTCTCCAAACGAATCCGCACAGCAGAAGAGCGCCTGAAGCGTATCGAACAACATCCGATTCCGCGCCCACCCAAACCACTCGCCTTTCGCGCCGATTTATCGCCATTAACACTAGGCGGCAAATATCCCATCACAGCAAATGGGTTATATAAAGCCTATGGGGAACGCATCATTCTGGATGATGTATCTTTCGCCTTACAGACACATAGCCGTGTGGTGATTGTTGGCGAGAACGGCGCAGGAAAATCGACCCTGCTCAAAATTTTATTGGGCTTAGAACACGCCGATATGGGCGAGATTATCATTCATCCACAAGCCAAAATCGGCTATCTTGATCAAGAGAATACGCGCTTTCATCCGAATAACACGCTGTTAGAGGCGTATTTAGAAGGATTAGAGGGCGACTCTCAGCAACTCAAAGCTATGTTGTTACAATCGGGATTATTCTATTATGACGATTTGGCGAAACCTGTGGGTAAATTGAGCAGTGGTCAGGCGCGGAAATTGCAATTGGCGCGGTTGATGGCGAGCCGAGCCAATGTGTTGATACTCGATGAGCCGACCAATTTTCTGAGTTTTGATGTCCTCGAAGAATTTGAAACGGCATTGCAACAATTCCCCATGCCGATCATCGCCGCCTCGCATGATCGGCGTTTTATTCAACAATTTGGCGGGGAGGTATGGCATTTAGCCGATGGCAAATTGCAACTGGCAGAAAATGTGATATGATGATGTACATGGATACACTCACGCAAATGCACTCACCGCCACTGTGTAGAAGCGGCGGTTGATGCAATAACCCCTTAACTGAATATTGGTCACAATTACGCGATGAAAAGCCCTTTTTTCACCGCGTTTTTTGCGTTGGGGTGTGTCCATCCATATTTTATTTTCTATCTATCGAAAGGACAAAAATATGTTCCGCAAGTCGGTGATGCGACACACCCGTCGCATGACGCTGTTTATGTTCGTGTTGCTGGTCATCGAATTCATCGATGAATTTGTGTTCGGCATGGAACACGCCGCGATGCCCTTTATTCGAGATAGTTTAGGGCTAAATTACGACCAGATTGGGTTGCTATTCACCATTCCTAGCACGATTGCCATTTTCATCGAGATGATATTTGGCATTTTAGGCGATGGACATGGCAGAAAATGGATAGTCATCGGCGGTGGGATTGGCTTCACGATTGCCTGTACGCTATCGGCAATCAGCCAAAATTTCACCATGTTGCTGTTATCGTTCATCATTTTTGCACCATCATCAGGCGGGTTTGTCACGCTCAGCCAAGCCATTCTGATGGATATCGCCCCCGACAGACATCAACAAAATATGGCGCGTTGGACATTTGCGGGGTCGCTGGGTGTGGTGGGTGGTAGCCTGATATTCGGCATCTGGAACGATTGGCGGGCATTATATGGGGTATGTGCGCTGTTGGCAGGTGGTGCATGGGTTATCATCATTTGGCATTATGTGACGGGGCTTGCACCACAAGAAGCCGTACGGGGGAGCAATGCCGATGAAGACTGGTCTTTCCGTGAGGGGTTCAAAGAGGCGCTCGGTCAATTACGACGGGCAGAGGTGCTACGGTGGTTCACATTGCTGGAATTTTCTGATTTGATGCTCGATATTTTATTGGCATATCTGGCGCTATATTTTGTGGATATTGTCGGCAAAACCGAAGCAGAGGCGGCGCTCGCTGTCGCCATATGGACGGGCGTGGGCTTAATCGGCGATTTTCTGCTCATCCCATTATTAGAACGGGTCAATCCATTGCGCTATTTGCGCTTTAGCGCGGGTTTGCTGTTCATCCTCTATCCCCTATTTTTAATCGTACCATCGCTCGAAATTAAATTGGTCATCTTGGGGATGCTCGGATTTTTCAATGCGGGATGGTATAGCATCTTGCAGGGGCAAATCTACACCACCCTGCCCGATAATAGCGCCGCAGCAGAACTGACATTGGGCAATATCACCGGATTTATCGGCGGGTTCATCCCACTCATCATCGGCATGATAGCCGAACGGGCGGGCTTAGATGTGGCGATGTGGGTGCTGATGCTGGGTCCGATTGCCCTGCTCATCGGCATTCCCCGCCAGAAAGGAATCACCATGACGGCAACCGAAAGCGAATAACATCTGTGGATGATACATCTGACGATAGACGCAGTTCGCGCGAATAATCCGACATTATATGAAGCGCTATAGCATCACCGTCTTGAGATAATCGGCGACCAATGCTTCTAATTCGGATATTTTTTTATAATGCAAAATACGGTCTTTAGGCAACCAACGATGTACCACATCATTCGCCTGCGAGACGAATAACAACGGACGTTTTGCACCCCATGCACACCCGATTTGTAAGGCGAAATCGGGTGTGACGGGTTTATCACCGAGATGAATAATCACACCACGCGCATCGGCGATTCGCATTTGTAATGTCTCGAAGTCATCGAATAATTCGGCATCCCATTCTGATGATTCGCGCTCACATAATAACCCATAGGTATGTGCTTGGCGTTGGATGCCATAATAAAAGGGGTCATCATAACTATCATCGGGTGGCATGAGCGCCAAAATATACGGCTTCACATCAGATAAATTGACGGCGGGAATTTCGGCTGTGGTTTTGCCCCAGACCAATTGATACGCCCCCATAT
>PGTJ01000433.1 GCA_002794515.1 Phototrophicales bacterium | reverse complement strand
TGCTTGGACAGATGCCCAATTCGAGGCGTTCATCACGGCGATCCGTCCGAGCCAATTCGACAAAATATCAGACCAAGCTGATATTCCGTTGATTGGCGTGGATATTTGTTTATTTGAACGTGGTGCGGGCAATTTTGTCAAAGCTGTTTTATTCGCCATCCCGAACCATCATGCGCCTTATAATCAATTGGTGACGATTATTCGACAATTCATGCCCGAAGCATTGCGTGAATTATGAGATTTTTTAATATGACGACCGATTATACTGAGACCGAAATCAAACTCTATTGCCCCGATTTTGCGCCTGTGCTGGCGATTCTCGATTCAATCGGTGCAATCTTGACCAAACCGCGCTTATATGAGCGCAATGTGCGTTATGAAGATGTTGATCAATCGCTGACCCCACGCGATATTGTCGTGCGTCTGCGCCAAGATGACCGTGTGCGCTTGACCTATAAAGAGCCGTTGTCTGATAGACATGCTGATGGTGTGGCGCATCGTTTCGAGGCAGAAGTCACCGTGAGCGATTTTGATGCCATGCACCTGATTTTGGGACGGTTGGGGTATCATCCGCATTTGATATACGAAAAATATCGCACCACATATACCTATAACGATTTGGAGATTGTGTTAGATGAAATGCCTTATGGCAATTTTGTCGAAATTGAAGGTGATCGCGCTCATCTCCAAGCCTTGCGTCATCGTTTAGGATTAGCCGATGCGCCCGCTTTCGCCGATAGTTATGTCGATTTATTCAGATATGTGTGTCGTGCGTTGAATTTAGCCATAACCGATTTGACATTCGAGAATTTTCGTGGGATAGATGTGCCACTCAGCGCATTTTATCCCCCAGTAGAAGGAGTTGGCGATGAGTAAAGATGATATAACCCGTTGGGAGCGCGAAACAGTAGACCCCGTATTGAAAAAATTTGGTGAGCGTAAAGAACAATTCACCACATCATCGGGCATCCCCCTCAAACGGTTATATACGGCAGAAGATATTCCGCACGATTCGTTGGGCTTCCCTGGTGAATATCCTTTCACCAGAGGGGTGCAACCGACCATGTATCGCACACGTTTTTGGACGATGCGCCAATATGCCGGGTTCGGCACAGCAGAAGAGTCGAATGCACGGTATCGGTTTCTGCTCGAAAATGGACAGAGCGGGTTATCGGTGGCGTTTGATTTGCCCACACAAATTGGTTATGATGCTGATGACCCAATGGCGCTTGGCGAGGTGGGCAAGGTAGGGGTGAGCATTTCGAGTTTGCGCGATATGCTGACGCTGTTCGACCAAATTCCGTTGGATAAAGTCTCGACCAGCATGACGATTAACGCCCCCGCCACCATTTTATTGGCGATGTATATCGCCGTTGGCAAAAAACAGGGTGTAGACCCCGCCAAATTGCAGGGGACAGTCCAAAACGACATCCTCAAAGAATACATCGCTCGCGGGACGTATATCTATCCGCCCAAGCCATCGATGCGCCTCATCACCGATTTATTCGCATATTGCAAGGTGCATGTCCCCAAATGGAATACCATCAGCATTAGCGGGTATCATATCCGCGAGGCAGGCAGTACGGCGGTGCAAGAGGTGGCGTTCACATTGGCGAATGGCATTGCCTATGTTGAAGCGGCAATTTCGGCAGGGTTAGATGTGGATGAATTCGCGCCACAGTTATCATTTTTCTTCAATGCACACAACAATTTTCTCGAAGAAGTGGCAAAATTCCGCGCCGCTCGCAAATTGTGGGCGCATATCATGCGAAATCGTTTTCATGCCAAAGACCCGCGTAGCTGGATGTTGCGTTTTCATACGCAAACAGGCGGTAGCACCCTCACCGCGCAACAACCCGACAATAACATCGTGCGTGTGACCATGCAAGCATTGGCGGCGGTGTTGGGCGGGACGCAATCCCTGCACACCAATAGTAAAGATGAGGCGTTGGCGTTGCCGACCGAACACGCGGTGCAAATCGCGCTACGCACACAGCAGATTATCGCCTACGAGACGGGTGTTGCCGATGTGGTCGATCCATTGG
>PGTJ01000824.1 GCA_002794515.1 Phototrophicales bacterium | reverse complement strand
GTTTGGGATTGACCTCACCGAACATGCCTGTTGAGACGAATTGGGTAAAATTGAGGATAGCATTCAGAGGGGTGCGGAGTTCGTGGCTCACATTGGCTAAAAATTGCGATTTGATTTTATTCGCCCGTTCTGCTTCTGCTTTGGCGAGCGACAAATCGTGCGTACGCGCTTCGACAATCTGCTCTAGGTCATCGACAAAGACGCGCAAGCGCCCCGTCATCTGATTAAACACATCGGCGAGGGTGGCAAATTCGTCTTTATTTTGCACAACCACTGGGGGATGATCCAAACTGCCACCATCCATTTGTTGCGCCGCCACCGTGAG
>PGTJ01000264.1 GCA_002794515.1 Phototrophicales bacterium | reverse complement strand
GCGCAGATATGGCGCGTCGTGAATGGGCGAGCGAAGGTCGCATCCCGCGCCAAACCCTGCGCGCCAATATTGATTATGGCACCGCAGAAGCCCTGACAACATACGGGCGCATCGGTATTAAGGTCTGGATTTATAAAGGTGACATCCTCAAGATGGAACTGCCAGATATTACCAACCGTTCCAACGAAAAAGATGTGTATGTCGCCTCGTGATGAGGATGTGGCAGAGGGTGTAATCGCTCTGCGACTGGTTAGGTGATAAGGGAGAATATCGGCAATGTTAATGCCAAAACGTGTAAAGTATCGTAAACAAATGCGTGGTCGCATGAAGGGTAAGGCAACCCGCGGCGCGGTCGTCCAATTTGGTGATTATGGCTTACAAGCCCTCGACCCGGTGTGGATCACCAGCCGCCAAATCGAAGCCGCCCGTAAAGCGATGGTGCGTTATATTAAACGGCGTGGGAAAATCTGGATCCGCATTTTCCCCGATAAGTCTGTCACCCAAAAAGCCGCCGAAACCCGTATGGGTAGTGGTAAAGGCTCGGTGGAATATTGGGTCGCTGTGATTAAACCCGGTCGTGTGTTATTTGAAATGTCGGGTGTCGATGAAGAGACCGCCCGCGAAGCCTTGCGCCTTGCCGCCTTTAAGTTGCCCTGCAAGACGCGCTTTATCAAACGCATTGACCCCATCTCTGGGAAAGAGGTGTCCTGATGGCACGTATGAGAGTGAGCGAAATTCGGGAACTATCCGATGAAGCATTGGTGGATGCCATTGAAGACCAACGCGAGATAATCTTCAATTTGCGCTTTCAAAAAGCCGCCAATCAATTAGAAGATGCCAACCAATTGCGTTATGCCAAACGCCACCTTGCACGGTTGCTCGGCATCCAACGCGAACGGTTGTTGGCGGCGCAACAATCCGCCAAAGGAGAGTAAAGGAACATGGCAAATAATCGTCGGCGACTGGTTGGTCGCGTTATTAGTGACAAAATGCAAAAAACAGTGGTGGTGCAAATTGAACGTCGTAAAATGCACCCTCTGTATAAAAAAGTCGTCATCAGCACCAAAAAGATTATGGCGCATGACGAAACAGACCAAGTGCCTGTGGGCGCGTTGGTGCGGGTGGTCGAAAGCCGTCCCCTCAGCCGTCATAAACGCTGGGTGGTCGAGACGGTGTTAGAAACGCCAGAAGTGTTTGATGTCAATAAAGACACTGGCGGGGAGGCGTAATCATGATTCAAAATGAATCGCGTTTGGTGGTCGCCGATAACACTGGCGCACAAGAATTGCTGGTCATCCGTGTTTTGGGTGGCTCGCGCAGACGCTACGGCTCGATTGGCGATGTCGTGGTGGCGACAGTCAAATCTGCCTCTACACAAGGCAATATCAAAAAATCAGAAGTCGTACGTGCGGTGATCGTCCGTGTGGCGAAAGAATATCGCCGTGATGATGGCTCGTATATCAAATTTGATGATAACGCCGCCGTCATCTTGGCTGATGATGGCACGAATCCAAAAGGGTCGCGTGTATTCGGACCTGTGGCGCGTGAATTGCGCGATAAGGGCTTCATGAAAATCGTCTCTCTTGCCCCAGAGACATTGTAATCTCATCAGATAGATGCTGTTTCGGGCATTAGGGTAAGCATAAGCCCCCCGAAGCGAAGGAGAATAAGAAAGATGCAACGAATTAAGAAAGGAGACACCGTACAGGTCATTGCAGGTAAAGACTTGGGTGAGCGTGGCGAAGTCGAAAAAGTGCTCCCCAAAGAAAACCGCGTGGTTGTGAGCGGTGTGAATGTACTCAAGCGCCATGAAAAGGCGCGGCAGGTGGGAAATCAACAAATCCCTGCCCAAATTGTCGAATTTGACGCACCCATTCATTTATCCAATGTCATGTTGGTGTGTCCATCGTGCAACCAAGCAACTCGTGTCGGATTTCGTTTTGTAGATGGTCGCAAAGTGCGCCACTGCAAAAAATGCAATGCTAATATCGACTAAGGTGGAGTGTGAAACATGGCTAAAGAATTAATCCTCAAAACACGCTACCGTGAAGAGGTCGTTCCCGCATTGATGAACGAGTTCAAATATGACAACGTGATGCAAGTCCCAAGCATCGAAAAAGTGGTTGTCAACATTGGTTTGGGCAAGGCAATTGATGAACCGAAATTGCTCGATGGTGCTGTCGAAGATTTACGCATTATCACCGGGCAACAACCTGTTATCACCAAAGCCAAAAAGAGCATCGCAGGCTTCAAACTGCGTGAAGGACGTTCCATCGGGGTCAAAGTGACCTTACGTGGCGAAAAAATGTGGGCGCTTTTAGATCGCCTGATTAATATCGCCTTGCCACGTATTCGTGACTTCCGCGGTGTCCCCGCTAAACTCGATGGACGTGGCAATTATACCGTTGGTTTGCGCGAGCAATTGGTCTTTCCAGAGATTGATTTCGATAAAATCGACCAACTGCGCGGGATGGAAATCACCATCGTCACTAGCGCCAAGACCGATGATGAAGGTCGTCGCTTGCTCAAATTGTTGGGTATGCCATTCCGTGAGAATTAAGGATATAAGAGAGTATAAACAATGGCGAAAAAATCCATAATTGCCCGCGAGGGCAGACGTAAATACGAAGTTCAAGTGCGGAATCGGTGTCAAAAATGTGGTCGCCCGCGTGGTTACATCCGCCGTTTTGGATTGTGCCGTATTTGTTTCCGTGAGATGGCGCTCAAGGGCGAAATCCCTGGCGTTGTGAAATCGAGCTGGTAGGAGCAGAGCCAATATGACCAATGACCCGATTGCAGATATGTTGACGCGCATTCGTAATGCGCTCATGGTCGGAAAACCAACGGTAGATGTGCCGAAATCGAAAATCAAACTCGAAATTGTCCGCATCCTCAAAGAAGAAGGCTTCATCGAAGATTATGCCGTTGGCGAAGAAAAACCTGTGAATATGATTCACATCACGCTCAAGTATTATGGTCCGCGCCGTAGTCGTCGCCCCGTCATTACCAATATCTCCCGCGTGAGTAAGCCCGGTCGCCGTGTGTATTCTGGTCGCCGTGATTTACCGCGTGTGTTGAGTGGGGCGGGTATCGCCATCGTCACCACCCCCAAAGGGGTGATGACCGCCCAACAAGCTCGCCGTGAGCGCGTTGGTGGCGAAATTCTGTGCTACGTTTGGTAATGTTGAAGGAAGATAACCATGTCTCGGATTGGTAAAAAACCTGTCGCCTTGCCCGCCAAGGTCGAGGTGAAGATAGATGGACAGAAGGTCATCGTCAAGGGACCCAAAGGGGAACTGACCCAAATGGTGCATCCCGAAATTTCGGTGGCGATGGAAGATGGCAAATTAGTGGTCACACGTCCTTCAGATGCGCCCATGCACAAGGCATTGCACGGCTTGACCCGCGCTCTGATTGCCAATATGGTCACAGGTGTTTCTGAGGGCTTTCGCCGTACCCTCGAAATTGAGGGTGTGCAATATCAAGCGGATATGCGTGGCAAAGATTTGGTCTTCAAACTGGGCTATAGCCATGAGGTCGTGGTTTCGCCCCCAGACGATACGGTTTCGTTTGAAATCGAAAAAGATAGTCGTGGGCGCGTTATTCACATCAATGGCATCAATAAGCAAACCGTTGGGCAAGTTGCCGCCAACATTCGCGCCTTGCGCCCTGTCGAACCCTATAAGGGCAAGGGTATCCGCTATCGTGGCGAAGTTGTCCGTCGCAAAGCGGGTAAATCTGGTAAGAAATAGAGGGATATGCTCATGGCAGATATTAAAGGACAAAGAAAAAATCAGGCACGTCATACCCGTCATG
>PGTJ01000631.1 GCA_002794515.1 Phototrophicales bacterium | reverse complement strand
TTCTAATACCTTACGAAAATTCAACGTCCCTGCCAGGATATTGGTCAATTCGGTCAGTGATTTAGCACGTTCACGGGCTTCTTTCACTTGCAAATCTCGCTCTTTAGCCAATTTACGCAAATTGCGTTGTTCATTGCTCCCCAAACCATCTTGCATATACATCCAAATACCCACACCTGCGCTCAGCAACATGGCAAGCATCATAGGCAAAAGATACGGGGTAAAATCCACCTCTCGCTTATTTTGCCCCGCCAAATAAATTATCACACCAATGCCAGCCGCCACAACTCCGAGCGTATTAATCCCGCCGAGTATCGCACCCAAGCGCAAAAAGCCCGTGACCGCCAGATAACCCACACTGGCGACAAACACCAATGGATCGGCATTGGATGTTAGCACAAACAATCCCGCCAAGACGAAATCGGCAGGGATGAGCATATAGGTGATGAATGGGCGCACGGCGTTGATGAATGACATCACAACAAATAACACGACCAAGCCCATGCCTATAGCGCTCGCTGTATATACATCGTTGAAGGCTTCAGATGGAAATGGCACCTCTGGCGTAAGTTGCGTACGCTCGATGATAATCAACAGGCTTGTCCCGATGATGAACAAGGCGCGTAAACCGATAATCGTCCAATCACGCCAGCGCCCTTCAGATGGTGAAGATGATGGTTGGCTCATATCCATATACCTTTGGTGATATGTTTTTATATATAATAAATTACCATGCTTCCCAAATTCAGAC
>PGTJ01000560.1 GCA_002794515.1 Phototrophicales bacterium | reverse complement strand
CCTTCGATGAGTTCAAACGGTTGGTCGTTGAATAAACGCATAAACTCATCTATGGATATGCCGTCGCGCAAATTGGTCTTGTCGATTATCATGCGATTACCCTTTCAGGTTATAAGCGTGCATTATGTCATGATTATATCACATCTCGTTTGCCCGATTGTTCTGCATCAGGTTACAATGATATATAACAGTAACCTATTCATTGGAGCAAAATCATATGATGAGCGATAATCTCACAGGGCAAATGTTGGGGCAGTATGAATTACGCGAATTACTCGGTATCGGTGGGATGGGGTCGGTTTATCGTGGCTTTCAGACCGCGCTCAAGCGCGAAGTCGCCGTCAAGGTGTTGCCAGCTACACTTGCTCAACAACCGGGCTATATCGAACGGTTCACCCGCGAAGCAGAGACCGCCGCGGCATTGGAGCATCCGCATATTGTGCCGATTGTGGATTATGGCACCCAACGGGGAATCAGTTATGTGGTCATGCGCTTGCTCACAGGGGGTACATTAGCCGACCGCATCAATCATAGTCAAGTCGAAGGGCGCGGATTGCCCTCGCTGGGCGAGACGGCAAAATTATTGCGCGAACTCGCCAGCGCGGTGGATTACGCCCATAATCGTGGGGTTATCACCGCGATATCAAGACCAGCAATGTCATGTTCGATAATCAGGGCAACGCCTATCTGGTCGATTTTGGCATCGCCAAATTGATGCACGCCACCAACAAACTCACAGGCACAGGGGTATCTGTCGGCACACCTGCTTATATGGCACCCGAACAATGGTCAGGTGAGGAGGTGTTCCCCGCCACCGACCAATATTCATTGGCGGTTTTGGCATATATCACCATCACAGGGCGTGAACCGTTTGAGGCATCGACACCATTTCAATTGTTGAATAAACACCTCCACGAAATGCCGACACCGTTGACGGTGGTGCGTGCCGATTTACCGCCTGCTCTCGATATCGTCCTCGCACGAGCATTAGCCAAAGACCCAAAAGCCCGTTTTCCATCGTGTACGGCATTCGCTCAAGCCTTTGAAAGCGCCATTGAGGGCAATAAAGGCGCAGAGACCAATTTCTTTGTGTTCAAAGTCCCCCCCAGAAAACAATCAT
>PGTJ01000423.1 GCA_002794515.1 Phototrophicales bacterium | reverse complement strand
TGTATTCCCATTGAGAAGCCAATTGCGAATCACCAAGACCAGAATATGCCACATATAAGGCATATGCGGTTAAAAACGCCTCTAGTGGGCTAGGCACTGTTGCCCAATAATCCCATGCTTTTTCGGCAAACATGCGAGCTTGTTCAAATTCTGAGCGCTCATTATGGATATAAGCAATGGTCTGATAGGTTTTATTCGACAGATACGGGTCATTGACCGATCGCGCCAAAATCAGCATATCCATCATGATATCCGATGTGATATTGATTTTCCCCTCATAAAATTTCATCATCAACAAGGTCAGATACATTTCAAAGAATGCCTGTGGATGCACCAATTCACGCTTTTTTCTTTTGGTCTTGGTGGGCAATTGCGATGGTGCTTCTCTGATTTGAACAACATACATGCTGTGAATGCCATTTTCATCGGCATATGGGAAGATAAAGTCGTCCTCTGGAGAGACCACTTTATTAAAGGCTTCGCGGATGAGTTTGCCCCATAACTTGACATCTTTACTGAGTAATTCAAACATCCTCGGAAAGACGATCACCAAATTCTGAATAGCATCATCAAGCGTATCTTGACTTTTTAAGTCATCCGCAATGGAGTCAAAAATTGTCTGTTCTTGTTCTAGTATCCAATGATTATCACGATAATTTTGTATTATATCCTCGAATAAGCGAACACCTATCATACCATCCTCCTCTTTATTGATATTGCAGTATATCTTAATTCATAAAAAACATAGGCAAATTAGGAATGTTACCTATTGTTATCTTCATTCGCAAGCCCCTGCATTTCATAAAATTGAGAAACTGTACTTTCGGACAGTTCTCCATCCGCCGTTAGGCGAACCCCGATATAATCATCTTCATTTGAATTTTTACGTTTATCAATGGATGATAACGAATTTTTTGCTTTCTCGTATGGGTCTAGTCCCAAACGGGCTTTTTCTTTGGCGACTTCGCGCTGAATTTGGCGTTCGCGTCCTGTATCGAACAATTCAGCAATGGCGACACCAATACCATGAATCAGCAACACACCCAACATAACAACAAGGATTAAAATGGGCAATTGGGCGATAAAAGCACTCTGTGTAAAATTGAATAACAATTGTTGCACAATGGGCAATATCATGAGGGTGATAATGGTATTCATGGTGGTGTTGATGGCATGGGTCGTAAAATCGAGCCTGCGTTTGAAGCGCCGACGCACCCATTCCCGAATGGGACGATATTCTTTATCGGTCACGGTATAGCGCCAGTCTGCACCATGCAGGTCGGTCATCTCGCGGTTGATGATGTCGAGTTTATGTTGTTGCCGACGACCTGTACGATAAAATACTCTGACAATATGCGATAAAACACCTCCTCCCCAACCGAAGATGATGATGAGTTCCACAGGCAACCTGGCTAATGGGGCTAAAGATGATGCGGTCGATTGCCCCACCACCTCGATAAAATCGGGCGATACGAGGAAAGAAGCAAGGGCTTGTTGTAAAGCAGGGCTGATGCCCACTAAACCCAATGCGACAACGGCGTATATCGCCACATGAGCGATTAACCCACGCCTATCTTCTAGGCGCTTATTGACACGGCGACGGACAAAATCTTCATCTGTCCCCCAATCTTCTTGTAACATGCGGATATTGCGCCGTTGAACAGGTGCGGCGGCTTGTATGCGCCCTACAGGTGGAGTCGGGTTATCACTCGGCTTAGTGAGACCATCAATCTGAATATCGACCGCATCATCTGTCAGCTGACGAATGGTATCGGTGAATTCGATCGTGACCGTTTTCACACGATCTTTAATACCGCGTTGGCGCAATTGAGCGCGAATATCGTCTATTGCCTCTTTCAGGCGCTCCATAAATAGGGCTATCCATGCCTGCCACGACATGGGTTGTGCCTGTTGTGTCATCATTTGGGGATGAACATCGGGTAGCATGACCAATTTACGCCCATTGACCATCGAAACAGTCGAATAACGCCGTCCACCAGGGGTATTCATGACAATGGATTGGCTTAATTGTTGGGCGCGTTCAATCCGACTGGCATCTAATTCATCCACACCCGTTGTTTGCAATGCCCGCATCAAATCGGTCATCAGCGCCGT
>PGTJ01000779.1 GCA_002794515.1 Phototrophicales bacterium | reverse complement strand
GGGAGTGGCTTATCTGCGCCATGACACCCCTCCTGATGCGCGATTATATTTTTCGCCGTTTCCCTCATCACACCCTGTTTTGCGATTTCATCGTGAAGCACTGCGTCCACGCCTCGTGAATGGATTAGATGCGACCGTCTGCCAAGTCATTCCAGATGCCCCAGAGGCATGGTATTTTAGCATTACTCAGTGGGATGCACATTTCGAAGAGCGGCTACGCTTGTGGGGCGATGTTCAAACGGTGTATACCGAACCTGTCAATCCATCTCGTTATGCCATTTATGTTTTACAACCGAATATCACCATGCTCAAAGCAATCCAACCGATTATATTCGGTGAGCGACTCGAATTACGGTTATTGTCGACTGTCCCTCAAACCATCTCTAAGCGGGCT
>PGTJ01000081.1 GCA_002794515.1 Phototrophicales bacterium | reverse complement strand
CTCTGATGTAGATGATATTCCGTTTGGCGTGGATTTTCGTGATTATCTGTGGGAAGAAATTGCCAAGCAAGATATGGTCTTGGTATTGATTGGTCGTGGATGGGCGATGGTGCGCGATGATTTTGGGCGCAAGGTGGTGGAAAATCCCGCCGATATGGTGCGGATGGTCATTGAGATGGCGCTTCAACAGAAGAAGATACTCATCCCGATTTTGGTTGGTGGCGCATCCATGCCTGTCGCCACCGATTTGCCCGAGTCGTTGCATGAATTGTGTTATCGTCGCCCATTTGAAATTCAGGGCGGTGCCGCATTCAAAGCAGATATGGAAAAACTCATCTCCAATATTAACCGCATTAAATTTCCATCCGATACATCGCCCACACCCATGCCTAGACCTGCAGATAATCCGCCACCGCCGATAACTGTCGTTGTGCAAGCACCTGTCGCATCTGTGCCACCCATCGCGCCATCACCACAACCGATAGCCCCACCACCCTCACCTGACCCTGTCCCAGAGGTGATATTAGAGCCGAAGCCAGAAACGCCGCCGACCATCACCACCGCGCCCCTCAAACCGCCCAAGCCTCGCATGGGTGTATCGCTGATACTGCCCCCGCCATTTGAATGGATGGAAGTCAGAGCAGGCATTTTGACCATCCAAGAGGCGATTCGCACCAAGACGGTGTATCTGGATGCGTTTTACATGGCAAAATATCCTATTACCAACGCGCAATATCAAATTTTTCTAGATGACCCCAGTGGTTACGCCGACCCCGCATGGTGGGATTTCGACCCCTCTGCGCGTGCTTGGCGTGAGGCAAATCCCACATCACGCCCAAGTGCTTTTGTAGGGGATGAATTGCCACGTACCAATGTCTCTTGGTATGATGCGATGGCATTTTGTCGGTGGTTATCGGCAAAAGTCGCCCAATTACCCGCTAAACAAGTTGAGCCGTTCAAACTGATCACCTTGCCGAGCGAAAATCATTGGCAACGTGCCGCACAAGGTGATGAACGCCGTGCTTATACATGGGGTGATAAATTTGAGGGCAAATTTGCCCACTTTAACACCAATAAACCAGCTTCTGTTGTCTTATATCCCGAATCGGCGAGTCCGTATGGTGTGGTGCAGATGTGCGGGAATGTATACGAATGGTGTCTGATGGATGATGAGCTAGTCGATACCACCTTGCAACTCAATCCTGTTCATAAACGTCGTGCATTGCGGGGTGGGTCGTGGGCATCGCTGAATTCAGCAGAATTGCAAATCAAAGCGCGGTTGCTCCTCGCGCCAGATTATGCCAGTGGGAGCGCTGGTTTTCGGATTATGAAAATATAACCAAGATAAAATGTGAGTATCGCACAAGACGAGCCACCTCAACGCGCATTGGATGCGACAAATTGTGGTGGAACGGGATACAATGGCGGATGAGCGATAGCCTCTATCCGCCATTCTTAAAAATGGTGTTATTTGACCAATTCGGCTTCTGCTTGGGCTTCTGCCTGTTTTTTCGCCTCGCGCTTGGCTTTTTCTTTCTGATAATCTCGCGCAAACGTGGTATCTTGTGGCTTGAGTTCTTCTGGCACACGCGCCTCATCTTCGCTGATGAGTCCTTCGGATAGCAATACCCGTTTGAACGATGTGATTGCCACCTCAATCATATCCAAATCGGGTTGGCGCGTGGTCAGGTGTTGCAGTGCTAAATTCGGCGTGACCATCAGGCGCACCAACGGCTTATCGATATTATTCGCCGTCCATTTCAGCAATTCATAAGCGATGCCCGCAATCACAGGGATGAGTAACACCCGCGAAATCACCAACCAGATGAAGGGCGGTCTGCCCAACAACGAAAAGACGAAGATGCTCACAAAGACCACGGTGAGCAAAAATGCCGTCCCACAACGTGGATGCTCAATCGGATATTGCGCTACAATTTCGGGGGTGAGTTCATCTCCTGCTTCATAAGCGTTGATCGTCTTGTGTTCTGCGCCATGATAGCCGAATAATCGTTTGACATCGGGTAGGCGACCAATCAGCCAAATATAGCCGATGAGTATCATCAATTGGATGACCCCTTCAATCACATTGATGAGGAAGGCATTGAAGCCAACCGATGTATATCCCGCCTCACCTTCGGTCAATCCGAGCAACCCGCCGATGCCTGTGGCGGCAGTGGTGGGCAATAAGAAAAAGAAGCCGATGCCGATGATCAGTGCAAAGGCGATGGTCAAAAAGCCGATGGGACCGCTAAAACTGGTCGATTGCTCTTCTTCGCCCATTTGCACATCTGCCGACCATGTGAGCGCCCGTGTGCCGAGTCCGAGCGCATCCCATAATCCGACCACACCACGTACAAACGGTGTTTTGCTAATCCAACCACCGTAAATTCGTTTGCTGAGCGGTTTTTCGTGAATAACGATGCGCCCTTCGGGATCACGGGCGGCAATCGCATAGGTCTTTGCGCCACGCATCAACACACCTTCGATGACCGCCTGACCACCATACGAAAATTTCATCTCATTTTTCGGTTTTTCAAAAACACGTTTATCTGCCATTATTCATCACCTTCTGACGGATTAGATAATAAAATATAACGATTGATGGGGGTGATTTCGGTGATGGTCGTCTCGCCGATAGGTTGCATCAGCAACCACACATCACCACCGACCACACACCCTTCTGGTGGTGCTTCGCAATCTGCGCCTTCTAATATCAACTCATACATCCCATTTTCGGGGCGGATAATCGCCACATCTCCCATATGATTGACCAAATAGGCTTTATCGGCGGTGGCGGTGATTTCGAGCCTGACGGCTTGTGCCGTTCGCGCCCATGCGACGATGGTTTGTTGGTCGTTAATCTGGAGCAATTGAATTACGTTAGTGCGGTCATTTCTGGCGAATGCTGTATCATATACACCTTGTAAATAATGTGTGACCACCTTCCAGCTATAAAATGCAGGACGTGGAGACGCATCTCGTGGCGATAAAATCCCAAACGACTCCGCCCCATCGGGCAAAAATTGATCGTATAATTTATACACTGCCACACGGGTTGCCCCCGCCGCCAATGCTTGTGATGCCGATTGTATCAAGAAATTGGCTTGATGTTGCAGTGTGATTTGGAATTGAGGACGATTCACCCGCCAGTTGGGGTCTAAATTGGGGCTGG
Source organism: Phototrophicales bacterium (assembly GCA_002794515.1). Taxonomy (GTDB): domain Bacteria; phylum Chloroflexota; class Anaerolineae; order Aggregatilineales; family Phototrophicaceae. The sequence continues at coordinate 6,008 of PGTJ01000081.1, read as the reverse complement.
CGTTGGTCTCGTTAATCCAGATTTGTTTATCAGTGAAGCCATATTTATCTAATAAATGGCGATAAATCTGCACAAGGTCATATACGGTATCGGTGCGAAAGTAGATATGCAAACTGAGCGTATCAAAATAATAATCGTATTGTTCTCCATCAGGGTCATTTTTGATGCGTTCCAAAAGCATGTCGGTATATAACCGTTCACCCCGATTCACATCATGCCAGTAAGTTGTGCCTGCCAGATGGATGCGAGCGGCGGGGTTGCCCTGCTTGACGGCTAAATATCCCACTTTCACCATCTGAAAATAATCTTCCAGTGTGCCTTCAAATTCAAATCCATATACACCAGGGGCAATATCGGGTTCATTCAGGATGATAAAGCGATTCACCCCCCGCGAGGCATAATATGCTCCCACCTTCCGCATAAAATTCGCCCATAAATTATTGGGGTCATCCACAGGCAGATATAATCCGCGTGGCACACCTGCACCTGCCAAGCCATCCGTTGCCCATGCGGGCGTATTTTTGATAACAGCAACAATTTCGCGGTTGCATCGATTGGCATACATCAACCATTCATCGGGGATGTTCAGAAATCCGACAAATTCATCGGCATTATTTGGTTGATGATCCGCCCAACTGAAGATGAGCCGTTCCCATCCGACACCGAGTTCACAGGTCAATTCGGGATACCACATCCCTTCAATAATCCCATAGATATTTTCATATGGGGTTAGATAGGCATGTTTGTTGGTCGATGTGGATTGCGAATCGATCGGCGGATTATGCCATGATAATCCGAATAACATCATCAGCATCACGAAAAATTTTGGTCGCATCGGCATGATTCACTCACGATCGGCAGGACGGATATCTTGCAAATTAGCTTGTAATGATTGTTTATTTTGCCACTCATTCATTTCCAGTTCAAAAGCAATATCGACCCTATCGGGCATCTGATTGACCCATTCACCCAGACCAAAGCCGATAGCATCCAACGGTGGTTGGCTGGCACGAGAAATTTTTAATTTGAGGTGTTTGCCATCACGCCCAACCGTTTTACATTCTGCCACATGCACATTTTTGCACATGAACACTGGTTTGGGATTGCCGTTACCGCACGGTTCGAGCAAATTGAGTGCATCGACAATATCGAGGCTAAGCTGATGCACATTCAGTTCGGCATCCACATCTAATGTGGGGACAAGCACCTGTCCACTGAGGTGTTGATGTGCCATATCGAGCAATCGTTCTCGTAGGGCAGGGATATTATCATTATGGATGGTGAAGCCCGCCGCCAACGCATGACCGCCATGCCGAATGAGCAAATCGGCACATTGGTCGAGTGCCGATGTGATGTCGAATTGTGGGATGCTACGGCACGAGGCGCGGCTTTCATCTTTGCCCAATTCCATCACCACAGATGGCTTGAAATATTCTTCGGTGATCCTGCCCGCCACCAAACCAACGATGCCCGGTTCAAATCCATCGTGTGAAGTGAAAATCAAGGGCTGGTCGGTATCTTGTTCTTCGAGTTGACGGCGGATAATTTCTTGGGCGTTGCGCGTCTTTTCTTGTCGTTCCAGATTGAGCGCCTGCAATTTTTCTGCCCATATCATGGCTTCTTCGATGGTTTGCGATGCCAACAGGTTATAGGCGATTTTCGCATCCGATAAGCGCCCTGCGGCATTAATGCGCGGTCCCAATGCAAATCCAATGGTCAAGGCATTCACCTCACCTGGGTTGATGCCCGATACATCTAACAATGCCCGAACACCGGGACGTTCTGCACGATTAAGGACTTCTAATCCACGTCGCACCAGCACTCGATTTTCTAGATGATGCAATGGCATGAGGTCGGCGACTGTGCCAATGGCTACGAGGTCGAATAATTTATCCAGTGGGATGCCATGATATTTATGCACACCATTCGAGCGCACCTGTTGTTTTTGTTTTTCGCGCAGTTTCATGATGATGGCTTGGACGAGCTTGAAAGTCACACCGACACCCGCCAGCATCGGCTCTGGATACCCGTCTATTTTGCAATTAATCACCGCGAAGGCATTGGGGATTTCGGGACCCAGCGAATGATGATCGGTGATGATAATATCCAAGCCCGCGGCTTTGCCGTCTTCCACTTCTTGAACAGACCGAATCCCGCAATCGACGGTGATGACCAACTTTGCCCCGTCTTCTGCCAATTTGAGCAGGGCAGGGCTGTTCAATCCATAGCCTTCATCCAACCGATTGGGGATGTATGGCGTGACTTTGGCGCGGAGTGCTTTTAGCGCCTCCACCAACAGGGTGGTGGAGGTGACACCATCGGCATCAAAATCACCATACACGACAATCGATTCACGCGCATCTATCGCCTTCAAAATTCGCCCAACCGCCTTTGCCATATCGGGAATATCAAACGGGTTATGGGTGAAATCTTTGGCATATAAAAAGCGATGTGCCTCTTCGGGTGTATCGTAGCCCCGATTAATCAACACTTGTGCCAACACGGGATGTATCCCGCTAAATCGGCGAATGACATGGGGTGGGGCAGGTTCTGCTATAATCCAACGTTTACTAATCATACATACTCACAACAATTCTCTATTATCTGATATTATGATGTAGCTTGCCCAATTTCGCAATTCACAGAATAAATATCCACAAACTTGTTGATGGATGTGAACACGACAGATGATGTCGTGTGTATATCAGAAAGAGAGACACACCATGGCAAAAATTGTCTTTATGGGGACACCCGAATTCGCCGTGAATAGCTTGCGTGCCTTAATCCAACATCATGAGGTGATTGGTGTGGTGACACAACCAGACCGCCCCGCAGGGCGTGGTAATGCGGTGAAGGTATCGCCGATTAAGCAAGTGGCGCTCGAACATCATATCCCCGTTTTTCAGCCCGAAAAAATTCGCAAGCCCGAAGCAATAGACCAGCTCGCTCAGTGGGATGCTGATGCGTATGTGGTGGCGGCATTCGGTCAAATTTTGCCCCAACGCCTGCTCGACATCCCGCCATATGGCTCGATCAATGTTCATGCCTCATTGTTACCACGTTGGCGTGGTGCCGCACCCATACAAGCCTGTATTCGTGCGGGTGATCATCAGACGGGCATCACCATCATGAAGATGGATGCCGGACTCGACACAGGTCCAATGTTGATGCACCGGGCTATCCCCATAGCCCCAGATGAGACAGGACAATCGTTGCACGATAAACTGGCACAATTGGGGGCAGACTTGCTCATTGAAGCCTTGCCAAAATATTTCTCTGGCGAAATTATACCTATCCCCCAACCCGAAGAAGGGGTGACATTTGCCCCACAAATCAAAAAGGAAGAGGGGCATATCAATTGGTCTGAACCAGCTATCGTCATAGAACGGCTTATCCGTGCTTTCACGCCCTGGCCTGGGACATATACCTTTTGGGATGGCAAACAACTCAAAATTCATGCAGGTTATGTTGGCGATGGCATTGTACCAATCGGCAAAGTGATGGTGGTCGGAGATGAGAATCGCATTGCTATTGGCACGGGTGATGGATTATTTTATCCCACAGAAGTGCAATTGGAGGGCAAAAAGCGGGTGAGCATTGCCGATTTTATACGAGGATATCCATCATTTGCGGGCGCAGTTTTGGGCTAATTTGTGCGAAAAGTGTGTAGAAAATGAGAATTTACTACACCACCCGTGTAGTAAGCATGATATAATTCAGCGTCTTTTATCATGACCGAAAAGGTATTTTTTACAGTGACTGTACTCAAACGATGGCGAATTTGGGGCTTGGGCATTTTAGTCAGTTTGCTCGCCACCTTATTCGTCCTGCGCGAATTGGATTTTCATTTACTGGGCGAGGCGCTCGCACAAGCCCGATTTGTCTATATATTGCCGTGTATCGGCTTATTGTTGTTGGGGTTATTCACACGGGCGATGCGTTGGCGTGCCTTATTGAGTGGTGGATTACCCTTTTGGCGGTCATTCCATATCATGAATGTCGCCTATTTGGTGAATGGTGTGTTGCCCTTGCGAATCGGCGAGGTGGCGCGGATATTTTTAGCCAATCGTGCCGATCCGCCAGTGCCAATGATGAAGACGGCTGTCACAGTCGTGGTCGAACGCCTATTAGACCTCTTAGCAGTGGTGATGTTGGTGGCGTTTGCACTCGCCGCGGGCGATATTCCGCCCGTGTTACGCAGTGCTGGTGTGATGATGGGTATTATCAGCCTAGTCGGTTTTTTGAGCCTCGTCTGGCTCTCGCGTCAGCGCCATTTGGCACACCGTTTGATGAACGGGCTGGTTGGTATCATCCCACCAATTAAGCGGATTCATCCCACAGCGCTTTTAGACCATCTTTTAGATGGATTAGCCCCACTTGCACGCCTTCGTACACTCATCAATGCCTTGTTCTGGACGGGCATCAGTTGGGCATTTTCGGTCGTGGCGGGGTATATATTGATGTATACCTTTTATGACACGCCAAGCTGGTCGGTGACGTGTTTGTATATTGCGGCGGCGGCATTCGCCATCGCCGTCCCTGCAACAATCGGCAGTTTGGGGGTATATGAAGCCTCCATTTTGATTGCCCTCGATTCGATGGGATATGGCAACCCTGCCACGATTGCCATCGCTTTCGCCGTCATCGTCCATGCGGTGAATGTCTTTGTCCATTCGGTCACAGGGGCTATCGGATTTATTCATGAGGGGGTATCGTTGGAACAATTATCACAAGGGGTGCGCGAGGTTAGCCTTGATACACCTGCGCCCAACGTTCCCATCACCGAAGGAAGTTCTAACGGATGACATCATCGAGAAAGTTAAAAATTTTAATCTGTTTGCTGTATTATTTGCCTCACCGCACAGGGATGCAATTGTATATTCAACGCATTGCCGAAGCCCTCGTCAAGCGTGGGCATGATGTGACGGTGTTATGTGTGCGTCATCGTCCCGAATTGCCAAAACACGAAATGATCAACGGTGTGAAGGTGATTCGATTATGGTCACCACCCATTCCTATTAGTAGGGGGATGATTATGCCCGCCTATCCATTTGCGTTGTTCAAACAGATGCGCCAACATGATGTGGTCAGTGTGCATACGCCCATGCTCGAAACGGCGCTGATCGGCTTGATAGCACGCTTGTTGGGGCGTAACGTGATTATCACCCATCATGGCGATTTGTTGTTGCCCAAAGGGGTGATGAACCGTTTTATACAAGGCACGATGTTCATCTTGTATCGGCTATTAGCGATGCAATCTCCCCGATTAATCGCCTATACACAAGATTATGCCGATCATTCGTATTATCTGCGCCCATTTTTACATAAGACGATGGTCATCCATCCGCCCATTACTATGCCATTGCCCAACCCAGAAGCCGTACAAAAATTACGTGCCGAATGGTCACACGAAGGCGGACCCATCATCGGTTATGCTGGACGGTTTGTACAAGAAAAACGCCCCGATTTGCTCATCCAGTCGTTGGATGTCATCAACCAAAAGTATCCGAATGCACGCATTGTTTTCGCAGGGGAATACGATATTCCTTACGAAAATACGTGGCAATTGTACCAACATATTGTACAAAAATACCGCGACCAACTCATCTTTTTAGGATTGCACAAAGACATGCAATTCATGGCAGATTTTTTTGGTGCGTGTGATGTGTTGGCGCTCACCAGCGATAGCGAATGTTTCGCCTTGGTGCAAGTAGAGGCGATGCTCTCTGGCACGCCTGTTGTCATGACCGATACCCCTGGCGGGCGCGTCCCTGTGATGAAAACGGGCATGGGCGCATTGGCACCAGTGGGTGATGCCCAAAAAATTGGCGAGACCATCGTCAAAGTTTTGGATAATCGGGCGAATTTCATCCGTTCCCGCGCCGAAATCGAAACGGTGTTTTCATTTGATGAAACTGTGGCACAATATGAGACGGTATTTGAGGAGTTCGCGCGGAAATGATAGACCAAGCCACCATTCAATACATGACTCGTAACGAAGCGGATAT
>PGTJ01000704.1 GCA_002794515.1 Phototrophicales bacterium | reverse complement strand
TTCGATTTACAACAACAAGTCGAATCCGCCATGATAGGCGCTGGTTTTGGCGCACAAAACAAGCCATTTAGCCCACACATCACCCTCGCCCGCCTAAAAACAGATAAGCCGTTGGCGGTGGTCAAAACATTTTTAGAGACGCATAAAAATTATGCCAGTGAATTATTTGGTGTATCCCATTTCGCGCTGGTAGAAAGTCAGTTACATCCAAGCGGTGCTATTTATACCGATAGGCAGATATTTGCATTGCGATGAGCCACAATTCACCAGTTCGAGATGCGCACATTATTCATGATAGGCAGATTTTTAGCCCCTATCGTATGCATCTGGTATACTGCCAGATACACAACACATCTGGCAATAACCAGTAATCGATGTCTGTATCAACCAAAACGTCCAGAGATATAATCGGCGGTTTCTTGTTCGCGGGGCGAGTTGAACACATCTGATGTTGGCGCAAATTCGATGAGTTCCCCCCAACGGGTTTCTTTATCATTGATAATATCTTTGCGGATATTATAGAAGGCAGTGTAATCAGAC
>PGTJ01000544.1 GCA_002794515.1 Phototrophicales bacterium | reverse complement strand
GTCTGATTATAGTCTAAAATAGCATTTTATAAAAATAAGGCTCATGTAATTTGGTCATAAAAATAGGATACGCCATGACGACTGCTTATATCACCCACCCCGATTATGTTCACCACGACATCCCCAACCATCCAGAACGCCCAGCCCGTATGAAAGCCATTTGGAAGTTATTGGATGAAGAAGGGCTATCGGCTCGTATGAAAGCCTATACACCATCTCCCGCTACTGATGAACACCTGCTGATGGTGCATACACCCGATTATTTGGCAGAAATCGCCCAAGCACAAAAAGAGGGATATGGCATTCGCTTCACGGTAGATACCATTTTATTGCCAGAGACCGCCATCACTGCCCGTCTATCGGCAGGTGGTGGGATATGCGCGGTAGATGCGCTCATGCAAGGTGAAGCGAATAACGCGCTGGTCATCACCCGCCCACCTGGGCATCATGCAGTCGCCAATAGCGCGATGGGATTTTGTTATTTCAATAATATCGCCATCGCCACCCGCTATGCACAACAGGTCTATGGGATTGAGCGAGTGATGATTGTCGATTACGATGTACATCATGGCAACGGCACACAAGATATTTTTTATGATGATAACACGGTGATGTTCGTCTCGACACATCAATCGCCATTATATCCAGGGACAGGGGGATTGAATGAGACGGGCGAAGGCAAGGGAAAAGGATACACAGTTAATATCCCTATCCCCGCCGGACACGGCGATACGAGTTATGCCCAAATTTATGAGCGCATCATCTGGAAAGTGGCAGAAAAATTTATGCCTCAACTCATCATGATCAGCGCAGGCTTCGATGCCCATTGGGATGACCCCCTCGCCAGTATGCGCCTCAGTCTGGCGGGCTATCATCATTTAGATAGCCAACTCATCCGCATGGCGCAACAATTTTGTATGGGCAAAATCATCTTCATGCTCGAAGGGGGATATAACACCGATACATTGGCACGGGGTATCGGCAATATCGCCCACGCACTGCTGGGAGATGACACTTATCATGACCCATTTGGGGCATTAGATGCACGCGATGATATTAACAATTTAATCGAAAAAGTGTGCCAAGTGCATGATTTATGACGATAAATGATGAATTTTATTGCATTTCGTTATACTTGCATCGAATTTTTTATAGGTTAACTTGTGTAAACCATTCAGCTATGCGGTAGAATACATATAAATGGTTGAGGCTGAT
>PGTJ01000402.1 GCA_002794515.1 Phototrophicales bacterium | reverse complement strand
TTATATATATCTCAATTTAGACATGTTTTAAGGCAATGGGAATGCCGTCACCAATTTATCAATTTCTGATATGATGGTGATGGTTTGTTGTATAGCCACAATAATTTTTTGATAATGCACAATATCCTCATAAGCAAGTTTTTCAGATTGTCTATCCTTAAGCCATTTTTGTAATACCTGATACCCACCTATCATAAATTGATAAACCGGTTCATCTACACCCTCAATATATTGGGTTGGATTGATATATACCCTACCCTGCTTCCATTTGGGATAGCCTTTTTCGACTATGTTATCCCCCCGTATGGGATAGGTGGTGATGAGATCTCGTAATCCAACGTGTTTGAGCAAATGTGCATCAACCAGTGATTTGCCATATTGCCCTAATTGTCGAAATAAAACGACATCAGAGATCAATGGCAAGCGTGGAAAATCTATCTTCAGAAATTCGGCATAACGGGTTCGATATTCTGTGGCATGGAACACGGCATACATATAATAGAATACATCTTCTGGTGTAAATTGTTCGTGGCTAGGGCGCTCGGTTCTGTGTATGCCATACTGCCCAACCGAGAATTGTAATCCCAATTTTTCTTCAAAATCTCTGATAAACGTTGGGTCAAAATTAGGCACACGCCCATCTTCGCCCGATTGCCATTCGCTCGAAAATTCGCCATTGAATTTGCCATCGAATGGGTAGAGGTAAAGGGGGAAAACTGTATCAATACTTTGATTATCTGCACGGATAGCACCATTACTTAACAATTTATCTGTTATAAAAAAGTAACGCGCCTTTGCTGTATTGGGAATACGCCGAACAGTAACTATCGCTAAATTCGGCAACAGCATATTCCTAAATACCTTTGTGCGATTACGTGTCACAACAGAAGCATCATAAACGATATATCGCTCATCAAATGGGCGATAAACAATTGGCAATACAACGTCTGAATTTAAATGATGTATTTTTGCCAAATCATATGCTTTCTGTTTGGTAAAAGCTATCGTCTCGGCATCATTACCCGTGACAATCCCCACACTATTCACACGCATGATGTTGGTAATTTGCCAATAGGATTGATACTCATCTTGATGGGTTGTATCTAATGGCACAAATAAATAATAGGGAGTCACAGGATTGAGGCGTATCCACGCGGTATTATTCATATCGTGTGTATCGAGCCATGCCGATTTATCACGCCGTTTGCCCCACAAATCGGCATAATAGACGGTGGCTTGTGTTTGTGATGATGATTTTCGATTAGATGGCAATTTTATAAAAATAGCAATCGCAACACCTTGCTCAATATCGAATAGATTCTCATCTTTTTGTTGTTCAGGACCAACCTCACGTTTTTTGGCATTACCATGCAGATTGAGGATATAGATTTCATCAAATTCTCGCATCAATTGTTGACGCATCCCACGAAAAGTCGGGTTATCCAAATAACTATGATTGGTCACATATGCCAAAATGCCCTGCCCTGTTTGGCGGATGCGTGCCTGACCAAAACGGATAAACTTGACATAATCATCGCGCAACCACTTGGAATTGCGTTCTCTGAGGGGGACATTATCTACCATAAAGTAATCTTGGAGCAATTTACCAATATATGTCGGGTTGCCTTGTTGGTCTTTATCCCGATTAGCACTATGCCCACTGTATGGCGGATTACCAATCACAACCATAATCGGCTTTTCACGTTTAATCGCCACGGCAGAATTGGCTTCTTCACTAATGAATCGGGCAAAGGGCAACGAGGGTTGTCTATCCGTATCTTCAAGGGTGTTGGTCAAAAAGATATTGAGCCGTTGGTCTTGCGAAAATCGATACCCCGTCTCTTTGAGAAGCACCTCTAATTTCATATGAGCAACGGCATAACTCGCCATCAACAATTCAAATCCAAACAGACGTGGCAACAAACCATCACGCACATAATCATCCCATGCGCCTGTTTGGGATTGAAAATGGGTGACATAAATATGTTGTATCAAATTATATAAAAATGTACCTGTTCCTGTGGCAGGGTCTAAGATGAGCGTTTGTTTATCGGCGATGCCATCCGTCAACATAAATTTTTGCTGTAATATATGGTCGATAATCCGTATCATGTAATTGACAATCGACTCAGGGGTATAATAAACACCGCGTTTTTCGCGTAATTTAGGATTATACTCGGTCAGAAATGTCTCATAGAAATGCAAAACAGGGTCTTCAAGCCTGCTTCGCTTGCCAAAATCGGCAAAGATGGTCTCTGTGTCACTATAAGCTAATAACTTAACCAAAT
>PGTJ01000624.1 GCA_002794515.1 Phototrophicales bacterium | reverse complement strand
TGCAACAGCTTCACAATATTTGTCTCCATTTGTGATTATACAGATAGGTTAACACGCTATTTTGATTTGTCAAGAGACTAATCACCTTTTTGGGGTGATATTGTGCATTATTTATCAAATGCTTAGTCGGTTTCTCTGTTTATTCCTGTCATGTAATGCTATACTTGCTTAAATGGTGTTGTTTATTGATGAATCGAATTTTTAGGAGAATATCATGTCCGAAGCACCCAAGAATAAAGGTGGTCTGGAAGGGGCGGTGGTTGCCGATATCACCACGAGCCTTGTCGATGGCGAAAATGGGCGTCTGGTTTATGCCGGATACGAGATTGAAGACCTCGCCGCCAATGCAACTTATGAAGAAGTGGTCTTTTTGCTCTTCAAGACGCGCTTGCCCAATAAAAAGGAACTGGAAGAAATTCGCAGTGAAATCGCCACTCATGCCGTTGTGCCTGGTCGTATTTTAGAGATGATGAAGAAATTGCCTCCCAAAGCAAATCCGATGGCAGTTTTACGCACCATCGTCTCGGCATTGGCACATTATGACCACAATTCCGAAAATCTGACCGACAAAACAATCGCCTATCACACCGCCCTGCGTCTGATTGGTCAAATCACTACGGTCACGGCGGCATGGGATAGAATCCGCAAAGGTCAAGAACCGGTTGCCCCGCGTGTCGATTTAACCCTCGCCGAAAATTTTGTCTACATGCTCACAGGCAAACAACCCGATAAAACAGTGTCTGATGCCTTTAATGTGTATATGGT
>PGTJ01000434.1 GCA_002794515.1 Phototrophicales bacterium | reverse complement strand
ATACGAATTGATTGGCTTCGATGATGGCATTGGGCTTGCCTGCATCAATCCACCAGCCATTCACTTTATAGGGCATGACTGTTTTGCCTTCGGTCAGCAAAACCTGAATGGCATCGGTGATTTCGTATTCGCCTCGTTTGGAGGGTTGAATTTTGCTGATGGCATCGAAAATCGATTTGCGAAACAAATACACACCACAAATGGCTAAATTGGATGGTGGGTCTTTGGGTTTTTCGACCACGCGCAAAATTTTATCACCGTTGATTTCGGCAATACCAAAGCGTGTTGGGTCTGCCACCTCGCCCAATCCGAGCGCCGCCTCTGCCTCAGATGACTCAAATTTTTGCAGTAAATCTTGCATCTTATCCTGAAAAATATTATCCCCCAAAAACACACAGAACGGTTCATCACCGACAAAATCACGGCAAATGGCGGTGGCGTGTGCCAGTCCCTTCTGCTCCTCTTGGACGATATAACTCAATTTGACCCCATATTTTTCGCCAGTTTCCAGTGTTTGCACAATGGGCGATGACAAACTGTTGACGACAATGCCAATATCACAAATGCCCGCATTGCGTAGCACTTCGATGGCATACACAATCAGGAATTTGTTGGCGACAGGCACTAACGACTTGGGCATGGTGAGCGTCACAGGGCGGAGGCGGGTGCCATGACCTGCGGCGAGGATGACGGCTTTCATATCATAAACTCCATTCGATAAATTGATCTATTTATACACCATGTCATTTAGTTTACCCTAAAACACCCACCTTGTTCATCCCCGTTTATTCATGAATGACCCTGATGATAAATCGAAATGGGTGTGTATAATTGAACGTGTGTTTTATTCATCACAACAGGAGCAATTCACGCAATGCCAAAAATCGCTTATGTTTCGTTCAAACATACCGTCCCGTCATCGCAACTCACCGGATTTTGGGCGGAACTCGCCAAACATGCCGAAGAAACGGGTGAAATGACTTATATCAACGAAGATTTCAAATTGCTATCGGCGCAAACCGCGTTGCTCAAGCAATTTGGCATGGATGTGGTCAATGTTGGTTGGAATGACCCCGCCATTTGTTGGGAAGATTACGATGCAATTGTCGTGCGTTCTACTTGGGATTATCACCGTGCCGATAACTACCCGCACTTCATGGCGTGGTTAGAACGGGTCGAAAAACTGCCCGTGTGGAATCCCGTACGGGTGATGCGCTGGAATAGCGATAAGCATTACTTGCGCGAATTGCAACACATGGGTGTGCGAATCCCGCCATCGGTATGGGTCGAAAAAGGCGAGGTGGCGAATATCGCGCAGATGATGCGTGATAACGGCTGGGCGAGCGCCATCGCCAAGCCATGTGTTGGGGCAGGGGCATATGGGTTATTGCGTTACGATACAATCGCCCAAGCACAAGCAGGTCAAGATGAATTTGCCCAAGCCACAGCTAAACAGGCGATGATTGTTCAACAATTGGTCGAGCAGGTCGTCACCGAGGGCGAATGGTCATATATCTTTTTCATCGGCGCAGATGGTCAACCGAGTTTTAGCCATGCTTTGCAGAAAATCCCACAAACGGGCGATATTCGGGTGCAGGGTGGGCAGAATATCCCCCAAAATCCATCAGACGAATTCATCCAACAAGCCCGTGATATGGTGCTGGCGGTGCAGAGCCTATTCACCACACCGTTATTATATGCCCGTGTGGATGTCGTGCCGATAGACGGTGTATTGATGCTGATGGAACTCGAGCTGATAGAGCCGTATTTCTTCTTCGCAGAGATGAACGACACCGCGCCAATACAACGCTTCATTCATGCTTTGCGGGTTGTTTTGGGATAGGGTTTAGGGGGCAGGGGGGAAAATATCGCGCAAGACGATTTTTAAGTTGGGGAATAAATCGGATTCAACGATGTCATCAATACCATATCGGAAAGCATTACCATCGGGTTTATGTTGATATAGCAATTGCTGGTCAGGATGAATCAACCACCCTTCATCTGAGCCAGCTTCCAGATAACGACTAATTTTGAGCAGTTGTT
>PGTJ01000431.1 GCA_002794515.1 Phototrophicales bacterium | reverse complement strand
CTCTGCGAGCGCGTTCACGCGCAGAGCGCAAATTCGCCATGCGTTCTTGTTGTTCGGCGGGTGTTTTATCACGGCGGATAGATGCCATCAGGCGTTGAATATCGCCACGAGTGATAATCAGACGGCGCACGGCAATATCCAACGGCAACAACAACGCCACCAGCAATAACAAGAGGGGAGATATCGGCACATAACGCGGATTGAGGCTAATATCGGGTTCAAATGGAAAACGGATACGACCCGCTTCGGGCAATGTGGCAATATTGCGACCATCGGTCAAGGTGGCAATGGTCTCTAATAGATTAGGGGTTGTATCATCAAGGGGACGAATACGATATTCATCCGAATAACTCAACACCCACCCCGTTGTTTGTGAGAGGGATAAATCATCGGGGAAGCCCTCGGCGGTATTGGTCATACGGATGAAATATGCACCTTCTTCTTGAGGGATAAATTCCCCCTCATACAATCCGGGCGCGGTCTGGCGCAATATCACCCGTGTTACGCTCTGATTGCTGGTTTGGCTATAAACGATATTCGATTGCAAATTCAGCCCATTCAAAAAGCGTCCATCGTTATCACGCGCATCCACGACCATTCGTGCCACACCATCTTGATAGATGATGCGCGTCTCTAAATTATCACTGCGCCCTTCGGTGATTGTCCAACGAACTGTTTGTCCCCAAAAGCGCGAAAATCCATCCCACGATACCCATTCTGTCGCCCAACGGGCGGTGGCATCGCTCATAAATGCCACACTGCGTCCCAATCCATATTGCCATGTGGCGAGGATGGGGTCATTATAAGGGGCAAATCCACTGAGTAACACCTGCGCCGTTGGGCGGGGTGTAGTAGCGATATAGCCATATAACAAAGGCAGGCTCGAAATACCTTGCAAAATGGGATGTGGCATACCGCCTTGTGGAATGAAGGGTTGTTCTTGAATATAAGACCGTGTGGCTAAGACGGTCTCTAGGGTGAAAATAGATGGGATACTGGCAACATTGAGGACATGATGATAATTGCCATGACCGACTTCTGCCATTTGCCTCAGAAAGGCGGCTTCATCTCTGCCGATAGAGATGACCGATGTGGTGATATTATGCTGGTTATATAAGCTCGCCGTGATTTCCACTAAACCCGCTTGATCTGCACCACCATCCGTTAGCAGAATGATATGTTTGATTTCTGCGGGTTCGGTGATAATCGTCTCGGCGACCAAACGCATCCCCGCCAAGATGCTCGTCCCGCCACTGGCACGCAACGTCCCGACTAAGCGTTGCAATTGTACCCGATCAGATACATCCTGAAAGGGCGCTATCCAATAGGCTTGCGTATCAAAAGAGCCAACTGCGGCACGATCTGTAGGTTGCAAAAATTCCAATGAGCGGATAATCGCCTCTTTTGCCAATTCAATATAAGGGATGTTATCTTCGGTGAGCGCCCCCATACTGCCAGACCGATCAATCATATAGGCGATAGTCAGGCGTGGCAAGCGTTCTTCATCTTTGATTTGCATCTCAACAGGCAATACATCTTCGAGCGGAGTACGATAATACCCACCCACCCCATAGGTGCTATCACCACCGATGACCACTAGCCCGCCGCCTAAATCGCCGATATACGAGCGCAAATTTTCCATCCGTTGATTGGTGAGCCGTGTGGCGGGGACATTGACCAAGACAACACTATCATACTGTGCCAACCCCGCCGATGTGGTGGGAAAGGCTTCTGGTGCAATGGTCGTGACTATTAATCCCGCATCTTCTAAGGCAGGGATGAGATAACGGGCATTATCTTCACCATTTTCGCCCAAGACCACCAACACACGCGGGATTCCCTCGACACGAGTGAATGCCGATAATGTGTTATTCTGAAAAAACTGGTCAGTGTTATCAATCCGCACCTTAAAATCTCTAAAACCAGCCGTACCTGTACGCAGGCGTATCGTCTCGGTATGAGTTGCGCCTTGCCATGATACTTGTCGTTGATAGATGATTTGGTCAGATGACAACACCGTCAGGTTGACGGTTGTGGTATCACTGCCGATTTG
>PGTJ01000153.1 GCA_002794515.1 Phototrophicales bacterium | reverse complement strand
TTCGGGGGATTATGCACAAAGTATCAGCATAATCCCCCGAAAGTCTTATATATGCCCCGTTTATGCTTGGTGATTATGGACATTTTGCCCAAATGGTGATGACCAACGCCCCACTTTTTGGTTACTTTTCACAAAAGACCATTTGAATTTTGGGCTATTTTTTACCCTATAATTTTGTGCCTTCTGCCTATAATGAAGCGTGTTCTATAAAACATTGTTGTTCAAGCGAATGGAGTAGATAGAGTATGTCGTTTGTACCGCCTGCGGATGCACGTAAATCGCCAAAAGCCCTGTTAGAGTGGGCAAGAGCCAATGGTGTCGAAGAAGTGGATATTCGCTTTACCGACCTCAAAGCGGTCATCCACCACTTTACCTCGCCGATTGGCATTTTAGATGAAGGCAGTTTTGAAGATGGCTTCGGGTTTGATGGATCGAGTGTGCGTGGTTTTCAAGCCATCAACGAATCTGACCTCATCTTGAAAGCAGATTTAAACACCGCCGTCATTGATCCCTTCTTCGCCAAAAAGACGCTCTCATTCTTCTGTGATGTCTATGACCCCATCACCCATGAACCCTATGGACGCGATCCGCGTGGTGTGACCAAACGTGCCGAAGCCTATCTCAAGACGACTGGTTTGGCAGATACCGTCTATTTTGGACCAGAAGCCGAATTCTTTATCTTCAGCAATGTGAGCTATGAAATCGGACCGAATGTCAGCCGTTACTTCATCGACTCGCATGAAGGTTTCTGGAATAGTGGGTCTAACGATGCCTCGATGGTTTATCTTAATCGTATCAAAGAGGGCTACTTCCCGCTTCCACCATTAGATAAAACCCATGACATCCGCGCCCAAATGGTCGAAGTTATGGAAGCGATGGGCATCAAAATCGAAGTTCACCATCACGAAGTGGGTGGTGGTGGTCAAGCCGAAATTGATATGCGTTTCGATACCATGCTCAAAATGGCAGATCAAGTGCAATTGTATAAGCACATCGTCAAAAATGTTGCCGCCCGCAACGGCTTATTGGCGACATTTATGCCCAAACCCCTGTTTGCCGATAACGGCTCTGGTATGCACTGCCATCAAAGCCTGTGGAAAGATGGCAAACCCCTCTTCTATGGCGATAAATATGCCAGCCTGAGCGAAATGGCGCTATATTATATTGGTGGTATCCTCAAACATGCCTATGCCATCATGGCATTCACCAATCCCACCACCAACAGCTATCGCCGTCTCGTCCCTGGATATGAAGCACCGGTTAATTTGGTCTATTCTAATCGTAATCGCTCTGCGGCGATCCGTATCCCGATGTATCATAACAATCCCAAATCAAAACGCATCGAGGTGCGCTTCCCAGATCCCACCGCCAACCCCTATTATGCCTTCCCCGCCATGTTGCTGGCTGGTTTAGACGGCATCAAGAACAAAATTGATCCGGGCGAAGCGATGGATATGAACCTGTACGAAGCAGGCATCAAGACCAAAACCGTCCCCGAAGGTGGCTTGCATACCATTTTGTCTGAACTGGAAAAAGACCATGAATTCCTGCTGGAAGGTGGTGTCTTCACCCAAGACATTATCGAAAGCTATATCGAATACAAACGCAAAGAAGAAGCCGACCCCGTTGCCATGCGTCCACATCCCTATGAATTCCAATTGTATCTCGATATTTAATCGGGAATGGGTTTGCGGTTACATCAAAAAAAACGAGAGGCAACCCCTCTCGTTTTGATTCACGCATCCCCGCGCTTATTCAATTCATCTTCTGCCAACAGCCGTTCAATTTCGGCATATTCTAGCTCATCTACGTAGTGGTTGATGGCTTCTTTGATCCAATCACTCAAATCGGGGTGCATATTGGCAAAATTGGCGATGAAGTCGGGATGTGTGGTATATAATTCACCTAATCCGCGCAGGATGTCGAGTGTTGGCTCATAAAAATAGCGGAGATGCTCATGCCAGCGCGTCATCAAATCTCCCGCCGCCGATGGGGGTGTGCCTGCCTCTATGGCTTTGATAATATCGGTATATAACACTTTGCCTTCATCTAACACCTGTTGTTTTTGTGTGGGGGAATAGCCATTCCAATTACGAACAGATTCATTGACCTTATCGGGTCCATAAGTGAGGCGTATTTCGCGCTCGTACGCTTTTTGTTGTTCATCGCTGAATGGTTGAAATAATTGTTTTTTCGACATGGGCATTTCTCCTCTCTCGACATGGACGATGGTGCTTTCGATGGTGGTGATGAGATCTGCGAGGCGGTTGGCGCGGTGCATCAGCGCTCTGCGATGGGCGTGTAAGGCATCTGCCAGATTAAAATCGGGCGAATCGAGAATATCTTTAATCTGGTCGAGGGGCATACCCAGTTCTTTATACAACAAAATTTGTTGCAAGCGCAATAACGCCTCATCATCATAATATCGATACCCATTTGCCCCAATTTGGGTTGGGCGCAACAAGCCGATTTGGTCGTAATGATGAAGCGTGCGAACGGTGATATTGGCAAGCTCTGCCACTTGTTTAACGGTGTACATCACAAACCACCTCCTGACACTCACTATATAGCATAAACCATGACGTAACGTGAGGGTCAAGAGGCGACATGCCGTTCTTGTCGTAGGATGCTAATCGCCCACATGACGATAATCATGCTGATAACCATGTTGCCCATGCCATCGGCAATCGGCGAAGCGCTCACAAAATCGAATAGAGCGTGCCATATCGCCACAATCAGGATGCTCTGTTGACTTTTATCATAGAGCCACGATAGTACAATGGATCCCATTGTGATGCTCATGATATATACCAGAAATCCGCCCATACCTAATGCCATAAAATTATCTTTGTATAAAAAGAATGGCAAATGCCATACCCCCCATAAGATGCCAATGAGCAATGCCGAGCGGATGAAGCCAATTCGATGATAAAGCCGATGAAAGGCAAATCCACGCCAACCGATTTCTTCACCAAAACCGTATGTGGCTATCCATAAAGCGATTGCCCCAATGATGCCAATATCACCCAGATAATCTACCTCGCCAAATCGTGTCATATCGGGCATGATGCCTGTGCTAATTCGGTTGACCACGATGGCGATGAGGGCAAAGAGAATGGGCAACCCAACGGCGATGAGCCACCAATATCCCGCCACACGAAAACGGGTGATACGCGACCATAAATCGGCTAATCCCGCACGACCATCTACCAGCCAAGTGACAAACACTGCTCCAAATGTGGGACCGAATGCTGTTAGATAATGAAGCCATGTGGGTATATCCAGTGTACCTTGACGATTCGCTATCAAAAGCAATCCAATCGTCCATGAAAATGTGTAGGTGATGATGAAATAGAAGATGACGGTGTGGCGTTTTACAAATTGTCGAACATGTGCTGATGATTCATATGTTTGGCTGGTCATGCTGATTTCCTCTTATATATGACTTGTCTATTATTATATCAATCATATATAATGATGGCGAATAGCAGAATATCATGATTTGCATATGATATTCCTCACTCATGGAGAATTTGTTATGTCGCTCAAACATGCCATTCTCGGATTGCTCAATATTCAACCGATGACGGGATATGATCTCAAGCATCTGGCATTCGATAGCACCGTTTCTCATTTTTGGCAGGCAGACCAAGCGCAGATTTATCGCACACTCGATAAGTTGGAGGAAGAAGGATTGGTCATTAGTCAACTGGAAATTCAAACCGACCGCCCGAATCGGCGTGTTTATCACATCACACCATTCGGGATAAATGCGTTAATTGAGTGGCTGAGATCCCCTCAATCGCCACCTGTCTATCGTGAACCCTTTTTGGTGCAGATGTTCTTTGGTTATCTGTTGGATGACCGAGAAATATTGAAGCATATCGATGACCACATTGCTCATCATCGCGGCAATTTAGCCGAATATCAACATATTCACATGCCGCCTTCTGATGAAGCCACTACCAAGCGCAAACAAATCTTTTGGCGCTTAACACTGGAATTGGGCATGGCATTAGAAAAAACATATGTGGATTGGTTAGAGAAGTGCAAAGCCACCATCCAAAATGGTGGCTAACCGTTATTTCTCTTGCGGATACACCACACCCCATTGGGCGCGGAGGGCATCCATCGTCTCCATGATGGCGATGGTCTCATCTAATGGCATCCATTGGCTTTCGGTCTGACCAGCATCGAGGCAGGTATGCACCTCCATGATTTCGTGGGTATAACCAAAGCCTATCAACGGTTTGCTGATGAGTTTAGGATCTTGACCCGTCAGGGATAAGGTCATGGTGCTGGTATGCCAAAATGGGGCGTGTAGGTGCAGATACCCATTTGTGCCATAAATGGTCGCATCGTTGCTCAGTTGCATGGTGAAGGCGGTGTTGATGGTCGCCATGCGCCCACCACTATAATTAAAAATGATCCCTGTGCGTTCATCGACACCTGTTGCGCCGATGTAGGCGGTGGTCAAAAAGCTATCGGGCTTTTGACCATACACCATGAATGCCAATTGAATGGGATAAATGCCAATATCCAGCAATGTCCCGCCACCCAATTCGGGATTGAATAAACGCGCTTGCGGGTCGTAGGGTGGTTTGAAGCCGAAGGTGGCATTCACCATCTGGATTTCGCCGAGAATATCTTCATGGAGCATCCGCCGCACTTCATCGATGCTCGGCATGAAGCGCGTCCAGATGGCATCCATGATGAATAAATTTTTTTGGCGTGCTAAGGCAATCACCTCGCGGGCTTGTTGGGCATTCAGAGTGAAGGCTTGCTCGCATAAGACATGTTTGCCCGCATTCAAACACAGCAGGCTGTTGTCGTAGTGCATGGCATGTGGTGTGGCGATATAAATCACATCCACATCGGGATCTGCCACCAATGCCTCGTAACTGCTGTGCCGATGCGGGATGTTGTATAAATCGGCGAATTCATCGGCACTGGCTTGATTGCGCGATCCAACCGCCACCACTTGGGCTTCTGGCACAAGTTTGAGGTCTTGGACAAATTTATGGGCGATTTTGCCCGTGCTGAGGATTCCCCAGCGATATGTTTTGGTCATGGTCATCTACTCACAGTTTGGTAAAGCGGTCAAATCCACCGCCCATAACCCGCCGTTGATGCCATTTTGGGCGAGCATGAGCGTGGTCATATCGGGCGAGACCCACATCCAACCCCGATCATTCTCCGTCAAATTCAGGGGGAGGGGTGTGAGGGTGGTCACAGTCGCCGTGCGGAAATTATAACACTGAAGTGTGGGGATGCCATCAATTGGGCGGGCGATGTAGGCTTGGTCGATCCGACCGCGTTGCACCCAAACAGGGGCGGGATAATTATTCCCTGGTGGCTCTGCCTCGAATAGCAGGCTATTCGATGATAAAAAGGTGTGTTTGCGATAGTAGCCCATTGGACCCAATTCATCGGTGCTGATAATCACCTCTGTGGCTTGGGCATTGGGTGCGGGGACGGTGATGGAGAGCGTCGCCCCATAGACCGATCGGCTAATCCATTCGGATGTGGCACGAGCAGTGAAATAGCGGACTTTTTCGCCATATGACCCAAAATAATAGGCTAAAAAGGAATCGTTCTCGCCACCCCAGATGATGCCCTGCAAGCTAAAGCGCGACAAATCTTGATGCACATATCGCCGATTGTTGCCATCGGGTTGTGCGGTATAAAAATGATTCACCCCCGATTGAAATACCAACCGACGCGAGATCGGCGCAATGCTGATGAATGAGTGCAAATACTCGGCATCATCGCGCAGACGCATCCGTTCACGGGCTTGTCGGGTGATTTGTTGCACACCAGGGTGTTCTATTGGCTCGAAGGTGTCGGTATCGGGATTAAACCCAAACCAATCCCATTCGGTGAACGGGACTTTATCACAACCGACACCATACCGCACAGGTGCTTCTCGTGGAAATTCCACACTGACCACCTCGTCATCACTGATTTGCCTGATATGGGCGATGGGCGATGGAGCAGGTGGGGCTTGGGTGAGATCGGCAGAAATTTCGATCTCGATATGCCCGATGGTGACATCATCTTCATATAATTCCAATGGAATATCGAAATATTGCTCTCCTTGTGGTGTGAGGGTGAATTCCAACGGCACGAATCCGCAGATAGTCACAGGATAACCAAAGCCTTCGGCAACGGGGTCGGTATCGCCCTGTGTGGGATAGGCAAAGGCGAATAAGTTAATATTGGTATAGCCATTGGTGTCATCGGGATTATACAACTGACCCCGTAAAACGGATTGAGCTTCGCCAAACGGGTTCAGGCGATTATCCAGATGAATCCACCTCACCTCCAACAAGCTATCATCAGCGAGGGTGAAGGTCAATTCAGGAGTAGGGGATGGTGTTTCTTCTTGGGCAGATACAACCATTATGCTCATACATAATATGACTAAAACAG
>PGTJ01000612.1 GCA_002794515.1 Phototrophicales bacterium | reverse complement strand
GACAAGAAGTGTGTAATATCGATGAAACCAAAACCAACCTGATTAAAATTATTGATGAGGATGAAGAAGATGAAGGAGATACATGAAGGCGACCATCTGATTTGCACCGATATCAATCATTATAGCTTTTGCCCGCGCTTTCTGTTTTATGAACATTGCCTGACGGGCATCCGCCCGCGCACGGGTATGATGGATATTGGCAAAGAAGAACATGAAGAAGAAGAATTCCGCGCCAAACGGCGCACCTTCACCGCCTATGAAGTTGCTGAGGGCGAGCGCGAATTCCGCGTACGCCTATATAGCCCCAAATGGCGCTTGGTCGGCATTTTAGATGAACTGGTCAAGACTCCAGATGGACGGTTGTATCCGGTGGAATATAAATTTTCTAGCACGGTGCGCGACCCGCATCGGCTTCAATTGGCGGGATATGGCATGTTGATACAAGAACAATTTGGAGTGGATGTGCCACATGGGTTCATCTACCTCATCCCCAAAAAGAAGGCGGTGAAAGTGCCACTGGGCGAAGCACGATATGCCGAGATACAAGCCATATTGACCCAGATGTGGACGATTATTGAGCAAGAACAAATCCCCCCACCTACTCCAGACCGCGCCAAATGCGCCAGTTGCGAATTTCGGCGTTTTTGTAATGATGTATGACTTGGCAAATCCCCGCTTGATTTGGCGGGGATTTTTATCAAGACCACCTCAAAAATGCACCCCTATGGGGCTTCTGCGAAACTCGTCTTGACAAATCTTTACAAGCCCCGCCGATGGCTCAAAGCCATCGGCTAGTTGCATTTATCAAGCCCACTAAAGGGG